>JAJQJO010000179.1:0-2644 GCA_021323495.1 Cellvibrio sp.
CCCATCTTCATACAAAAACTCAAATGTGCCGGCACCTTTGTAGCCGATATCAATACAAGCTTTTACGCAAGAGGCATAAGTTGCTTCGCGTATTTCTTGTGGGATACCAGGTGCTGGTGCTTCTTCCAGCACTTTTTGGTGGCGGCGCTGTAGCGAGCAATCGCGGTCGCCAAGATGGATTGCATGACCCTGGCCATCAGAAAGTATTTGTACTTCTACATGGCGCGGGTTCTGTAAGAATTTTTCCATGTATACGGTGCCATCGCCAAAGGCGGCTTTAGCCTCGCCCTGGGTTACATGGATAGAGTTGATCAATGCTGCTTCTGTATGGACCACTCGCATACCGCGACCACCGCCACCGGCAGCGGCTTTGATGATGATGGGGTAGCCGATACGCTTGGCGATGTTATGGCACTCTTCCTCGTCATCCGGCAATGGGCCGTCTGAACCCGGAACGGTAGGGACGCCAGCTTTTTTCATTGCCTTGATGGCTTCGACCTTGTCGCCCATCATACGAATAACGTCCGGATCCGGGCCGATAAAAGTGAAGCCGCTGTTTTGCACACGCTCGGCGAAGTCGGCATTTTCAGCGAGAAAGCCATAACCGGGGTGGACGGCTTCGGAGTCGGTGATCTCCATCGCAGCAATAATCGCAGGCACATTCAGGTAACTTTTGGGCGACGGGTTGGGCCCGATGCACACAGATTCGTCCGCAAGACGAACGTGTTTCAAATCGCGGTCAACCTGTGAATGGACGGCAACAGTCTTGATGCCTAACTCCTTACAGGCGCGCAGTACACGCAATGCGATTTCGCCACGGTTGGCGATCAAAATTTTTTCGAACATAAACCAATTCCTCGGCGATTAGTGATTAGGCCGCCCATTCGATCGGAAGGCGACAGCCACAACAATGGTTAGGCAATAGTCACTAATGGCTGGTCGAATTCAACAGGGCTGCCGTCTTCTACCAATATGGCTTCAATCACGCCGGTTTTGTCAGCTTCGATCTGGTTCATCATTTTCATAGCTTCGATGATGCAGATAACATCGCCTGCCTTGACTTGTTTGCCTACTTCGATGAACGAAGCTGAGCCCGGGCTTGGTGAGCGGTAGAAAGTGCCAACCATAGGTGATTTAACAATGTGGCCAGTCGCCACGGGCGCTACCGGAGCAGTAGCTGCAGGAGCGGTCGCAACTGGTGCGGCAGCTGGCGCTGCAGGTGCTGCCGGCATGGCGTAACCAGCTGGAGCTGGTGCGCTGAAATATTGGGTAGTGCCACTGTTACGTGCGATACGAACAGATTCTTCGCCTTCTTTGATTTCCAGTTCGCCGATGTTGGATTCCTCCAACAGCTCGATCAGTTTTTTAATTTTGCGAATATCCATAAAGTCCTCTCTGTAACAAGGTTGTGGTTGGTATTGGCTAAAGCCAAATTAATGGGAAAGCTATTTAACAAGTTTGAATGCAGCTTGTAGTGCCAATTCATAGCTGGCGGCACCAAAACCGCAGATGACGCCTTGGGCGACATCGGAAAAATAGGAATGTTGACGAAAGGATTCGCGTTTGTGCACGTTGGACAAGTGCACTTCGATAAACGGAATATCGACTCCTAGCAAGGCATCGCGCAGCGCAACACTGGTATGGGTAAAAGCGGCAGGGTTGATGAGGATGAAATCTACCCCCTCTTTGCGTGCATCATGGATACGATCAATCAGTTCATATTCGGCGTTGCTTTGCAGGGTTTGCAAATGATGGCCAGCGGCGACAGCAATTTGGGTCAAGTTGCGGTTGATGTCAGCGAGTGTTGTTGCACCATAAATGCCTGGTTCGCGCAGCCCTAATAAATTCAGGTTAGGGCCGTGAAGTACCAAAATGGTTGCCATTGACAGTGATCCTGCGGTGATTTTCTGATTTTATGCCAGACTCGGAACGAAAGCTCGAATCTGGCTTGCCGGGATTTCAAAGTGAGGAGGAGTTTGCCGCAAAAAGCAGGATATGTCCACGTTACCAGCTAAATTTTGTTTAGATGGCAGAATATCCCAGCATGATTGCAGAAGTTATTCATGGAGGTATTAAAAATTAGAGTGGAAATAGCCATTTTGTTCGATTATCCCCGCATCTTGCCCTCATGTTAGCGACATGATGCGGGAAGTTAGTTAAATAAGCAGGTAAATGCTACGACTATCGCCAATAAAGGCCAAATTAAGGGGTGTTTTCACTTTTGAGTGCGCTGGTAAGCAGGTCTTTAGTCAATAGCTGCGGCAAAATAATGGCTTTCTCGCTACTGTTGGCTGGGAACCAGAGGTACAAAGGAACGCCGCTACGGCCATAGTCTCGCAAGAGTTCGGTGATTGTCGGGTCAGTATTCGTCCAATCGCCTTTAATAGTCGCCACATTCAATTCGTCAAATAGTTGCTCGACTTCCTCGGTGTGGAGCGCAATGCGTTCGTTAGCGAGACAGGTCAGGCACCAATCAGCGGTTAAATTGATAAAAATGGGCCGGCCTTCACTGCGGAGTGATGCGACAAGTTCGGGGCTATAAGCTTGCCAACGGTCATCGGACGTGTTTTTTTGCGCGCGATTTTCAGCCCCTTGCCACACCAATGCAACTGCTAATATCCAGCTGATCGTTATGCAAACCCAG
>JAJQJO010000179.1:2657-10267 GCA_021323495.1 Cellvibrio sp.
CCTGTGCTTCGCGCCCCAATAACCAGCATCCGAATGCAATGGCGACAGCACCGGCGCAGAGTGCAGCCATACCGCTAACACTGGTTTGGCGACCGAAAACCCACAGTAACCAGATGGCGCTGAGGTAGAGCGGAAAAGCGAGGAATTGTTTAAGGTTGTCCATCCATGCGCCTGGTTTAGGCAGGCGTGTTGCCAAGGCCGGTAAATAACAGAGGATTAACAGCGGCAGCGCCATACCAAAACCCAGTGCGGCGAATACTGCAATGCAGGCGATGGCAGGTTGGGTCAATGCAAATCCGAGGGCGGCCCCCATAAACGGTGCGGTACAGGGGCTGGCAACTACTGCTGCCAAAACGCCAGTAAAAAAAGAGCCGCTTAAACCGGATTTTTGGGTCAGGTTTTGTCCAGCTCCCATAAGGCTGCTGCCAAAATTAATTAAGCCGGACATGCTTAAGCCCATCACAAAAAATAAATAGGCGAGGGCGGCAATCAATCCTGGAGACTGCAGTTGGAAGCCCCAACCGATAGCCTCTCCGCCTTTGCGTGCGATCAACAAAGCCGCCGCAAACCCCACAAAACACACCACAATCCCGAGGGTGTAAACCCAGCCGTGAACGGCAAGCCGGGTACGATCTGCTGCGGCCAGGCTCATCACTTTTATCGAGAGAACCGGAAACACGCAGGGCATCAGGTTGAGGATCATCCCGCCCAACAGTGCAAAAATAATTGCCTGGAATATCCAGCCAAAATCCGGTGCCGAGGGTGGAACAGGGAGGCTAGCCGCTACAGGTGGCGCGGTGGAAGTTCCGGTTTGCGCGCTAGCATCAGCTTCGGTCACTACTGCACTGGCGGGGTTGATTGCCAAGGTCATTTTTTGCGGTGGATAGCATAGGCCGGCATCGGCGCAACCCTGATATTCCAGTTTGAGGTTGAATACTTTGTCGATTCCGGCTAAATCAAAACTGGCAGATACCTCATGGTAATGCACCATGGTTTCCCGCTCGAATAGCTCGTCATATTTCATTTTGCCTAAGGTGTAGGTTGGTGAAATCTGAATGCCTTCATCCGCCCGGAACTTAAAACGTTCTTCATATAAGTAGTAGCCTTCCGCGATCTGCCAGTGCAGCACCAGCTTGCCCTGCGCAATGGTATAGCTCGGCTTAAAAGCCTCGGCTACCGGTAAAAATTCATCCTGGCCGGTCAACAGACTGGAATTCAGTGTACTGTTGCTCTTGGCAAACGGGTCGGCTTTTGGTGCGAGCAAATCCTCGGCAATCCCAGCCTGGGCAAGCAAAATGCTGGACAAAAGTAAGGTTTTTATACTGAACTCACGGAAAAGGCCCAGCGTAAGCGTGTGCAGGATAAGCATGTTTTGAGAGGTTTCCCGATCTGGATAGAGGTTCATAAATGAGCAGGGAGGGATGCCCGGCAAGGGGTGCCCTCCAACGCAACTTACAGTAACATACGCCGCCTTATAGACAACCGGTAATAAACATCATTCTACCTGCCACTTTGTTTTTCTTTTGCGCTCGCGGCTTGGTTGGTTGGATTAATGTGAAGTTGGCGTGGTTTTTCAAAATCCAGTATAGAGAAAGTTGTTATGCGTAATTCTGTTGGTCGCACTAGTTTATTGATTACCTTGGCCTGTTCACTCAGTGCTTGTCAGATTCCATTTTATGCCAACCAGAAAAAACAACCTGCGCCCGCACCTGCACCGGTTGTGCAGCCCAAGCCTGTGATCACCAAGGAGCAGCAAGTTGTAAAAATGTTGATCCTGAATGGCGAGTACACCTTATCGCAAAACCAGTTGCTCACTCCCACCAATGACAACGCTTACGATTATTTTCGTGCAGCGCTAAAGCTCGACCCCAATAACGCCCGTGCCAAAGGTGGGTTGCAAGGCATTGTTATGCGTTATGTCGATCTCGCTCGCCAGGCAGCGGCGCGCGGCAACTATTCACAAGCTACAACCATGCTCAACAATGCGCGTATTGTTGACCCGGATAATCTATTGATTAAAGAAGTTGCCGCCGGATTGACCGAGCAAATCAAATCCGCACCACCGGTTGAACCGTATCGTGGTGGCGCTAATGAATTTTTGTTGGAGGCGAATTTGTTAGGAAAGGATGATCCCCAGATCATTGGCCGGCTCACAGAGATCGCGCAGAAACTACAATCCACTAACAGTCTCGCTATGATTATCGCGCGCACTGACGTAGAGGGACGTTGGATCTATCAAAAAATGCGCGATGCGTTGCCCGGCTATCGTGTGCGTGGTGATATCAAATTGGGCAGTCCGCCGCGTGTGCAGCTGGTACCTGCTGCCCAGTAGATGGTTCTTTTTGGCTAGTTTATTTTCTGCTCATTTTGCAGCGCCTTCCTGGTGATTTCGCTGTACAGCGATACCAGTTTGGTGGCCAACTCATGCAATTCGGGATGGCGTTCGATGATGTTTTGGGTGCTCCTCGCGTCTTCCAATACTCTTTGTAAAAAATCGAGCTCGTGATTGTCCAGAGTTTCGCCACGGTCAACTTTGTCTTTCAGTTCCAGCGCGCGTGGCAGGTGCATGTTAGCCAGGCGGTTCAATAAGGTCTGTATCGTGCCTTGGTCAGTCGAGAGGGTGGTCATGCGCATACTCCTGTAAAAACCGGTTACGTGTGAAAGTGGCGGCGCTCATGGCTCAACCAATATTCACCCTAGCACAAGGGTAAGAAGGGAGTGCCAATACGAAGACAATTTTTCAAGTAGCGCCGGTTCAGAGTCAGTCGCCTGGATGGCTCGTATGGCAAGCGCCGGTTATCTGGAAAGTAAGGTTGGATCACCAAGTTCCTGGTTTAGTGCAATAGCGGCTTTAACAAGTTTTTTAACATGGGTAGATGAAATATCATCGCCTTCAATAAGTACGATTGTTGCCATTTCATACTTGCCGCCAGCTTTGAGCCGTAGATCCATCTCTCGCAATCGCTGGCCCCGCCAAAAACCAAACAGTACACGTTGCTCCTCTGATCTGATCAAAGCAACCGGGCCATCATAAAGATAAACTAAATGCCCCCACTTTATGACTTCATTCAGTTTTCCCGAAGATAGGACTGCCAATCTAATTCTTTCGACTGTTTCTTTTTGCCAATTCTTCAAAGAAGCAACATAGGCATCTGGCGTAGCCGCGGCAATAGTTTTTTTCATAAGTTCGCCTTGTGTTTATCCACCTGCGGATTGTAAGCAGCGCGTTGAGCAGGTAAACACAAATGAAGTTGCACGCATAGCCTGCATGCGAGAAATGGTGATGGTTTTATCGCATGCGTTCGGTTCAATTTAATGTGCCAGGAAAGTCATTTGATTTTCCTATCGTGAGAGAGTGCTTATGATTTGCTATGCTGCACATCCTGATTAGCCACGGCATCCCCGAAGTCCTATGCGCGTTATCTATAGTTTATTTTTCTACTGTCTGTTGCCTTTTGTTCTCCTGCGCCTGTTATGGCGCTCCATCGCCGCACCTGCCTATGCCAAACGTTGGGCAGAACGCTTTGGTTTTTTTGCTGAATTAAAAACAGATAAAAAAGTGATCTGGCTGCATACCGTATCGGTAGGTGAATTTTTAGCGGCCTTGCCATTGATCCGCCGTTTACAGGCAGATAATCGGGTGCAACTGGTGATTACCACCACGACACCTACGGGCTCCGAGCGGGTGCGGGCCACTTTGGGTGAGTCGGTATTTCATGTTTATGCGCCTTATGATGTGCCTGACGCATTAACGCGTTTTCTTAAACGTGTGCAACCCTCGCTGTATTTAGTGATGGAAACCGAGCTTTGGCCCAATACGCTGGCTGCCTGTGCAAAGCGGAAAGTTCCTGCATTATTGATTAATGGCCGTTTGTCAGAAAAGTCAGCACGCGGCTATGCGCGTTTTGCCGGGCTTGTGCGGCCTATGTTGAAAAGTCTCACTATGGCTTTGATTCAAAATAACACCGATGCGGAGCGTTTTGTAAACCTGGGTTTGCCGCCAATGCAGGCACAAGTAACCGGTAGTATTAAATTTGATTTGTCCTTGACTGATGAATTGCGCGGACGGGCAGCCGACTTAAAAAATCAATTGTCATCCCACGGGCAGCGTTTGGTCTGGATTGCGGCAAGCACCCATCAAGGTGAGGATGAGATAATCCTGGATGCATTTGCACAGCTGCGCCAGTCAGTGAATATGCAAGCGCAATCGATGCTACTGGTTCTGGTACCGCGCCATCCTGAACGTTTTGAGCGAGTGGGGCAGCTGGGTGAGGCGCGTGGTTTCAAAACTGCGCGCCGCAGCCGTGGCGAATCAGCAGAACATATGGATATTTTATTGGGTGATACTATGGGTGAGCTAATGCTGTTGTTCGGCGCGAGCGATATTGCTTTTGTCGGCGGCAGCCTGGTGCCTAATGGCGGGCATAATTTTATTGAGCCGGCCGCTTGGGGATTGCCATTGCTGAGCGGTGAACACTTGTTTAATTTTGCCGAAGTGTCGCGCTTGCTACAAGTTGCGGGTGCATTGACAATCACAAAAAATGCAGCTGAATTAACGCAACAATTATTGGTATTGATTGGTGATAAGTCCCAGCGGAAAGCGAGAGGAGAGAAAGCTTTGCAGGTGGCGGTGGAAAATCGCGGTGCTCTGGATAAAACCCTGACAATAATCGGTACCTATATAAAATAATATCGCACTTTTTTAGCTCAAAAAAACGCCGGAACAATCCGGCGTTTTTATTTCATGCAAAAAATTTTAATCAATAGCGATTAATAACTGGTGATACCTGAACTGGTGCAGCTTTTCCACTTACCGATGCAAATATCGCCAGCATTACGGAGACGGCTATTGGTGATTCTTGCCGTGCTATTGGGGCTATCAGTACGGAAAATACCTTCACCCATGTTAGAAATTTGACAATTGCTTACCGATACATTGACCGCGAAAGTGGTTCCGCCGTTTTGACGGAGGTATTTACCCATGTCATCGACCACGCAGTTGTTAATGTTTATGGTTGAGGCTGCATTCACCTGGAAGAATTTATCATCCCCCTGGAAAGCGGAGATATTTTTGATATTGATAGTACCCGATTCCTTAACTGTCATTGCATCCTCTCCAACGTTTGTCCAACGAATATTTTCAATGTTGGCACTACCGTAAAAGTGGATACCATCCGCAGCGTTGCTACCCAAAATAACATTCTTCAAGGTTGCGCCGCCCTCTACGATGAACACCGGTTTTTGTCCTTCTTTTTGGCTGCCGTCACCCAACGCGGTGGTAGCAGTAAATACCTTACATCCACCATCGTAAGTTCCGCTACTGACCCTGATGGTTGAGCTCACAGTAACAGCGCCATTGGGAGTACAAGTAGCGCCAGTAATTCCGCCGCCACCGCCATCGCTACTACTGCTGCTGCTTGAAGATGTAGAAGAACTGCTGTTATTTCCGCCAGTAGAAGAACTGCTGGTGCCGCCCCCTGAACCATTTTTCGGGATTGAACATTCTTTTACGGACTTTGATGGGATTGGGTCTGAACCGAAGGTCGCTACAGAACAGGAAAAGCTGCCACTCAGGATTTTATAAACAAACGCTCCTGCCGCACCAAATGCCACATTGGTTGAGCCACTTACGGAACATGTTTGCCCGACTTTACAGATGGTCACATAGCCATCGGGGCGATTGGTAGCAGAAAACGCGCTGGTAGCGCAGCCGAGTAAAGCTGTGGTGAAAAGGATTTTTTTTAACATGATTTCAATCTCGTCAGTTATTGGATAAATGAACGGATTGACCGAATAATGAAGCCTGCTAAATTCAGGGGAGCTACTGCTTTCCAGAAAAATAAGGGCAGACTATTTATTGTTATATGTGCTCTTGATACGGCGAAAAGCGGAGGGACTATACGACTATTCTTTACGCAATAAAATTCATTTATGTGACAAATCACTTTTTTTGTGAAGGAGTAAGCGTTGTCCTGGTGATTTAGGTGTCATTGCAATATTAATGGGCTTTTATTTTTATTAGCGAATAAATAATTTTTCCAGTGAATACGTTTTTGCGTGATTACATCAGGATTCGCGAACAAGATATTGGTTTTTTTGTTGTGGATAAGCGCCTGGTTTTCCTGGGTGCCATCGCCATTACTCCAGCTGGACCAACTCATCCAATAGGCTATATGAGGATAATTTTCCAGCAAACGTTTTGCATAAGTTGGGGTATCCAGTTCGCCGCGCCGACTCAGTTTTCCACCCGCCACCGGACCAAATTCTGCTATTGCGACAGGTTTGCCAAATTGCTGGTAGTTTTTGTAATCGCGGATTTCGAGCTCGTCGTTATATGCAGTCCCGGCAATAATATCGACGTATTTACCGCCTGGATAACGCCAGGCGATTGGTTTTATAAAGCTGCGCTCCAGCAGGCCCGGCCCCTGATTAGGTGAATAGACCCAAAGTAAATTATGCAAACCTTTGGTTTCGGTGAAATAGCGATACATATCGATCCATAAATCTTTATAGGGCCGGGGATCTTCTGGCGCACTGCTAATTCCCCACCAAAACCAGTTGCCGTTCATTTCTTGCAGCGGACGCCAGAGCACGACGACATTAGCGCGTTGTAATTCAGCCAGTGCGGTGGCAATGCGGTCGAGTTTACGTCGCCAGATTTTATGCATGGGTGATGATGGATTAGTAAGCTGCGTGAGATCTACTTTGCTCATATCTCCACCACTGGTACGGGTGTGGCTCCACATACCAGGGTTTCCGGCGATATCACTTTCATCGTTCCACCAGGGATTGTGCGGAGCCCAGTTGATACTGACCAAGCCACCAGCATTCCAAAAATCAATCAGGATTTTATTTGCGCGAGTTAATTGCACGGCAGTTGCGATTGTGTTGTGTTCGTAATCTACGCCGATCATGCCAGGCATTTCACCCGTCGTTTTTTCCAGGGCAAGAATCAGCGGAACATAACCCATCAAACCTTCAGGGTTGGCAATATCGTCACTATGTCCTGCATTTTGTCCAGCGATAACGCCTGGAATTGTATTATTGCTGAGGGCAGTCAGGTACGCCTGCACTGCGCGGGCGGAATCGCTAGCGTTTGGGTCGCTCACCTGACTACTTGCAGATGCATACAGGTTGCTTGTAAACAATGAAAGAAAAAACAACAAACACAATTGCCAATCGAAAAACTGAATGGTGTGTTTTGGTTCCATGATAGTCGTCTTCATTACATTATTGTCGTGACGGGAAAAGTCTGGCGAGTGAACAACATTGCGAAACGAAAAATATGTGAAGCAAAAACATTATGACTGAAGCACGTGATGGGAATTATTCAATTAATAAAATAAAAATACCGGGAACTGGCCCGGTATTTTTATCAGAACATAACACTTGCAGTGGGTTAATTTTCGTATTGGCTGCGGCTGATAAGCGCGTCATCCATTAACCATTGATCAACTCGCTGCACATCGGCTGGAGTGAGCATACCGGCAACTTCGCGCAGCTTGACCGTATCGATGATGTAATCAAACCGTGCATCAGAATAATTGCGGCGCGCTTGATACAAATTACGCTGCGCAATCAACACTTCTACCAGGTTGCGTGTACCCACC
>JAJQJO010000463.1 GCA_021323495.1 Cellvibrio sp.
CGGCGAACTTATCGACAAAATCACTATCCTGGAAATCAAACCCGTTAATATCGGCGATGCGGCCAAGCTGAAAAATGTTACCCATGAGTTGAATATCCTCAATGATAAAGTCATCAGCCTGTTAGATAGCGCCGGCCAAACCAAATTGGCTCCGCTCAAGCAAGCACTCAAAGATATCAACCAGGAACTCTGGGTTATTGAAGACGATATTCGCGATTGTGAATTGGCCAAAGACTTCAGTGATAAATTTATCCAACTCGCACGCGCTGTTTATTTCACCAACGACAAACGCGCAGCGGTGAAGAAAGATATCAACCTCGCTTTTGGATCAGAGCTGATCGAAGAAAAGTCGTACAAGAATTATCAATAATCCGCGTTGCAACCAGTCCAATTGAAGAACCCGCCCATGCGCATACTGCTCATCAAAATGTCCTCCATGGGCGATGTCTTCCATACCTTCCCTGCCATTAGCGATATCAAGCAAAAATTCCCCGGCGCGGAAGTTGATTGGATAGTGGAAGACAGTTTTAAAGAAATAGTGGACTGGCACCCGGGCGTGCACAACGTGATTCCGATTCACTTGCGCCGCTGGATTAAAGGGTGCAATAAAAATGACTGGCGAGAATTTAAAACCTGGCGCAACGCGTTGCGCCAGACAAGTTACGATCACATCATCGATGCGCAAGGCCTGTTAAAGAGTGCCGTGGTTGCCAAGTGTGCCAAGGGCAATGGCATTGATGGTTATGACAAGAGCTCGGCGCGCGAGCCGATCACGCACTGGTTTTACAAGCGCCACCACGCGGTGAGCAAAGACCAGCATGCCGTAGAACGCACGCGTCAATTACTGGGCAAGGCACTTGGCTACATTCCCGGGGAAAAATTGAATTTTGGTATCAACCAGAATTTCATCCACATCACTAAAAACCCGCACAAATTGATTTTTATTATTGGCACCAGTTGGGTAACCAAGCTTTGGGCAACCAGCGAGTGGCAAGCCCTCACTAGAATCGCCATAGATGCCGGTTATGATGTTGAAATTATGTGGGGCAGTGCCGAAGAACAGGCCATAGCGGACCAGATCATTGCCGCCAACCCCAGTGCAACCCGACCGGAGCAGCGCTTGTCCATCACCACCATCGCCGAAAAATTGGTGGCAGCTGCGGGTGTGGTCGGTCTGGATACCGGATTTTCCCATCTCGCTGGTGCACTCGAGACACCGACTATCGCCCTTTATGGTGCTACGTCCCCGGTAAAGGTTGGCCTGATTGGCAAACACACCCAAAATTTGCAATTAACCGAAGCATTGGAATGCATGCCTTGCCATAAACGCCACTGCAAATGGCTGCCGGAAAACAGTACCGCGACACCACCCTGCATGAGCGGTATAAGCGCCGATGCGGTGTGGATTGCGCTACAACAAAAACTATCCACGCCGCAATTGAACGATTCGCCATCCGACACTTCATCAGACGCTTACCTGGGACCAACTTTATGACACCGCAAAAAATGGGCGTAGTCATCACCACCTATAATCAACCCAAGTGGCTTAAAAAAGTGCTGTTTGGCTATGAAGCACAACGTCATTCCGGTTTTACCGTAATCATCGCTGACGATGGCTCAGGCCAACCAACACGCGAGGTTATTGAATTTTTCCAGGCGCGTGGAAAATTAACTATCCAACATATCTGGCATGAAGATAAGGGTTTCCAAAAATGCCAAATCCTGAATAAAGCGATCGCACAAACCGATTGCGATTATTTAATTTTCACCGATGGCGATTGCATACCTGAACCGGATTTTATTGGCATCCATCAATCGCTGGCAGAACCGGGCCATTTTTTATCGGGTGGATATGTAAAACTTACCACCCCGGTATCAGAGGCAATCACTGAAGCGGATATCGCGAGCGGTGTTATTTTTAATATCGACTGGTTAAAAAAAGCAGGCCAGCCATCCAATCATAAGTTGTGGAAATTAATTAAAAATAAAACTATCAAAGCCCTGCTAAATGCAATCACACCAACCAAGGCTACCTGGAATGGAATGAATAGTTCTACCTGGTTCTACCTGGATCAGTGATATTAAAGCCTGTAATGGTTTTAATGAGGATATGCAATACGGCGGACTGGATCGCGAGCTTGGTGAGCGGTTGTACAATCACGGCTTAAAAGGAAAGCAGGTGCGTTATAGCGTCAACTGTTTGCATTTGGATCATCCGCGCGCTTACGACAATCCTGAAACATGGAAAAAAAATTATGCGATCCGCAATGATGTAAAACGCACAGGACGATTTTGGGCGGAGAATGGGATTGTAAAGCCTTAGATAGCAATACTATTACTGTCGCCAAGATAGTGAACAATTAAACCTTAATTCATAAAAAAATAAATGTATGCAATACAACTAACGAAGGTTTTTACAATACCAAAATATTTTCGCCTCACGCATCAGAGAACGCTGTGCAATAAAGTTAAATTCACTATAATGAAGTCGTCAGAATTATAAGGGAACCTAGGATGTATAATTCTGAAAGCGATGCCAGTGCATCTATTTTTTATTTCATATGGACTATTTATATGCGTATAGCTTTTTTATTACTTCTATATTTTTTTCTACATGCTCAATTGCTGCCAACGTAGGCCTATCAGGTGGACTAGGCGGAAATGCATTTGAGTATCCAGACAATATAACGATGCAATCGATAAAATTGTGCGGGGCTACATTAGTAGACTCAATAGAAACAACTTATACAACCTCAAACTGGTTTCCCCAAACTGTAAAGCATGGCGGAAATGGTGGCACGTGTAGCACGCTAGACCTTTCTGGTTATGCACTAAAGAAAATTACAGGTTGCTTTAATGGTA
>JAJQJO010000180.1 GCA_021323495.1 Cellvibrio sp.
TTTTATCAGTGCAAATGCACTGGCTGACGACGCCTGGCAAAATGCCAGCGGCTGGTGGAATGCAACGGATATTCCCGCGTTTGATAATACTAAAATTGTCCGCCAACTTTCACTGGTAAAAGTACAAGGCAATAAATTTGTCGATGCATCGGGTAATATCCTGATATTTCGTGGAGTGAATATTGCTGATCCGGATAAGATTGCGCGCGATAAACACTTCACCAAAAAACATTTTGAAGTAATTAAAGCCTGGGGCGCAAATGTGGTGCGCATACCTGTACATCCATCGGCCTGGCGTAAACAGGGTAAAAAAGCCTATTTGGCAATGCTCGACCAAGCGGTGATCTGGGCTAATGAATTGGGCATGTACGTGATAATCGATTGGCACTCGATCGGCAATCTCAAATCGCAAATGTTCCAAAACAATTCCTATTATACCGACCGGGGTGAAACCAACGATTTCTGGCGCACGGTATCCGAGCGTTATAGCGGCGTTAACGCAGTTGCGTTTTATGAAATTTTTAATGAACCAACGGTATTCGGCGGCCGCCTGGGTGTGGTGAGCTGGGCTGAGTGGAAAGCGATTAACGAAGAAATTATCACCATTATCCAGGCGCACAATCCCGCCGCGATTTCACTCGTGGCCGGTTTTAATTGGGCTTACGATCTAACCCCGGTGGCAACTGCACCTATCGATCGAAAAAATGTGGCTTATGTAAGCCATCCCTATCCAATGAAAGTCGGTGCTCCTTATGAAAAAAACTGGGAGCGGGATTTTGGTTTTATCGCTGATAAATATCCGGTGTTTGCCACCGAAATTGGTTATCAGTTAGCGACAGATAAAGGTGCGCATATTCCGGTGATTGACGATGGCAAGTACGGAAAACGCATCACCGATTATTTTGGCAATAAAGGTATTAGCTGGGTCGCCTGGGTGTTTGATCCGGATTGGTCGCCGCAAATGTTTACCGATTACCAAAGCTATGAACCTACCATGCAGGGCAAACATTTTCGCGCGGTAATGCTGCGCGAAAATAAAAATTAGTTGTATTAATCTCCCTCCTGTATACCAGCACACAAGACTATTGTGTGCTGTGTCCTGATTTTATACCTTGTCGCTTAAATTCTGATTCTTTTTTGCTCGCGCGGGCGTAGACTTCGCGCACCTGGTGTCTTCAGGACACCTGCTTTAATAAAAATAATAGTATGTCGGCGTGGTCCCTAATTTCCTTTTAGCATCTATTGGTTCAATACCTCATGCGTTTTTTGTGGCAGTGGTTTTCAGTTGAAAGCACGCGCCTGATAAATTTCATTGAGGACTTTTTTATGCGTATTAAAATTTTATTGTCCGGGCTAGTGCTGGCTACGCTTGCATCCAGTGCGCTGGCGGCTAACCGCCCTGCGGGCTTTGTCACCATTTGTTCAGAAGGTAAAACCTGCTCGGTTGCATCGGCAACTACGGTTGCGTTCGGGCGCGCGGATAAATTCACCTATAAAACATTGTCGGGCAGTTTTGTGTGTTCCGAGGCGGTGTTTGGAGCGCGCATTGCCGGTGGTGTGAATGAATGTTCGATCGCGCGTGCAACTGGTTCCAGTAGTTCGGCACCTGCGCAATCCTCCTCCAGCAAACCGGCGAGCAGCCAGGTCAGCTCGGTGAAGAGTTCAGTCAGCAGTTCAAAGAGTTCAGTGACAAGTTCAGCGGCAAGCTCGGTCACCAATCCGCCGGTTGGTAATTATTATCCCGGTTGTGAAAAACCCGAACCCACCGAAACTGTGCAATTTAACCAGACCCGCGTAGTGCTTGCCGGCGAAGTATTTGATGGGCAAAACAAACGCTACAACCTCAACGGCGGCAGCCAGTCAGAAGGCCAACCGGCGGTATTTGATGTGCAGGACGGCGGGGTAATACGGAATGTGATTATTGGCTCACTGGCGGCCGATGGTATCCACTGCCTGGGCAACTGCACCCTCGATCATGTCTGGTGGGAAGATATTGGCGAAGATGCAGCCACCGCTATGGGGCCTGCAGGCACCATTATGAATATTACCTGCGGTGCAGCGTTTAACGGTTCGGATAAAACCTTCCAGTTCAACGGCCGCGGCGAATTACACATCAGCAATTTTTACGTGCAGGGCGCGGGCAAGTTAGCGCGTACCTGTGGTGATTGCACTGGCAACGGCGGCCCGCGCAAGTTGGTGATCAACAATGTGATCACCCGCGATGTCAGCACTATCGTAGGCATCAATACCAACTTTGGCGATGTGGCGACGATTCGCAATTTAACGCTCAATAACAGCGGTACATCGAAAACCAAAATCTGCCAGGTATACAAAGGCGTGGTGAAAGGTTCCGGCAGCAGTTCGGCGTTGGGAGTGGAATTTGATACCCCCAACTGCGACGTGCGCCCGAACGATGTAACCCTGCTTGGCGTTAGCCAAATGAACACTTCTGCTTGTGTGGGCTCCTGCCCGATTCCCTAGCGCTTCGTCGTCCGTAGCGCCTTGCTTCTGCCCAACCCGCAAGGGTTGGGCAGCTTTTTTAGCTAATCCGGATTTACACCGGGCCAAGGTTCTTGTGGCCCGGTTTTTATTGTGGCCGGGGTTTTATTGTGGCCGGGGTTTTATTCTGGCCCGGGTTTTATTCTGGCCCGGGTTTTATTCTGGCCCGACTTTTATTCTGGATAGTCCAGACGTTTTTGGCACTGCCCTTCGGCGGGTAAATAGGGCGATTCCAGACAAAATATCTTGCGCTGGTTGAGATGCAGCTGGGCGATATTCGCCTTGTGGTGCTGTTCAAACAGGCGGTCAAACTCTCCGCTACGCTGCAATTTTTTCAGGCCCAACTCCACCCGTTTCGCCAGTGCCGGAAATTGTTTGCTGACGTGTAAATAGATCGGGTAATCGTAATAGATCAACAGATCGGGTTCTACCGCCAGAAACGGGAACCTGGTTTTCTGGTCGCGCCAGGTATACATCACTTCATCGGCTCCCAAGGGCAGGCACTCGAAGCGTTTTGCCGCCAGCATTTCAAACAGGGCTTCAAAGTTTGAGGCCTGTATTGGATGGATATCATTGTGTTTATAAATCTCGACATCGGCCCAGTTGAGCCCTTGGGCGATGTGCAATTGTTTAAGCGATTCGAGTTTATCGCTGGCGGGAAAGTTGGCGGGATTGATCAGGCAGATGCGATAACCGAGCAGCCCGCGCAATATATCGACCGGAATGGTGAAGACGTCAGCGCGCGCAATCACCGTTCCCGGTGAAGCCCAGAGCAAATTGAGGATCTTGCCTTCACTGATGAGCAATGCCTGGCGCTTGGCACTGGGTTCTTCGCCGAAGGGAGCGAGGCGATAATCGCCATACTCTGCACGCGTTACCTCGAGGATTTTGGTGATTAATTCAAATTTATAGGCGTGGCGGCCATCTTTGGCACCCCGGTCGTAGTAGCGCACCACCATCGGGGTTTGTTCCGCGTTGTGCGCTTGTCCCGAGGTCGGGATGCGCGCTGCATCCGAAGCCTGGGTGGCCAGTGTCGGCAGGAGCGTCAATACCAGCGCAAATAGGGTCGAGGCGTGTTTCACAATAGGTCGCTCTTCAGGCATTGGCTTCATAGCTGTTGGTTACCAGGTCAACCGGACCGCAGCCTGTTACATCATAGCAGTCAGGTTTCCCTCTTTTGGAAAAATGCAAAGTGACACAGGCCCAGTTTGCATTTGAATATCAATATGGGACGACTAACCTCACAGTCAGGTAGACGATAACCACACTGGAGCGCAGTTCCCCAAGGTCTCACCGTAATACGAAGGAACATGCCAAAAAGAAAAGTCATCAATGGATATTATCCAATAACAATAAACAGTGATGTAGCAGTAGCAATACCACAGAGACAATCGTGCTCCCGGTTCGAATAATCAATAACAACCATTTGGGTCATTATTATGAAACGATTCAACAGAGTCCTGCTTCTGCTGGGCGCGCTGGGTTTTGCCCATGCCAGCCAGGCTGCAATCCTGAACTACGGTGCCGGTAATATCAGCGATACCATTAATAGCGCCGGCTGGAAATGTACGGTCGATTACGGCAACTGGATCCACAATGCCGGTGTCGTCAAACCGGGCGTCAGCAGCTGTAATCCAATCGGTACGCCAACACCTCTCTACCCGCAAGAAGTTTCGCCGGCGAGCACCAAGCCGACCATGACCCACCGCTGGTGGGGCTCAATCCCTTTCATGGGGGAAATGAAAGTCGGCGCTTCAACCGATTCCGGTTATATCACTCCCGACCCCATCACCGCCCGCATTACCGAGCGCGGTGTACGCATGCTGGGTATTCCCGGTGGCTTGCGCACTGGCACCAACGACACTATTTATTCGATTCCCGATCCCTTCAGCGAAGTGTTTGACGGTATCGCCGTGGGCAACTCGTCCTACTCAAACCTTGACGCTTTCCTCAAGGATTACAGTGACGGTTCTGTCACTGTGCAATGGAAAAGCGGCGCTACTGCGGTGATGGAAGCGACCTTTGTCCATGGCTCACCCTACGTGTACTTCACTGCCTTGCAAGGCAATCTGGTAATTCGCACCAAATCCGCCGATGGCGGTGAGAAAGGGGTGTTTCACCAAAGTGGCAATAATCTGGGAATCTGGACCGAGGTGGCGGGCAACCGCAATGCATTCCTTATCGTCGGCCACGACACGACTACTTTCAGCGGTGTTAACACCAATAGTATCGGCGTCAGCAACAGTACCAAGCGCATGACCGTTGCCTGGTTACCACAGCTGACTGGCACACCTGATGCGGCAATGATTTCGACCTTTGCGCAATACGCCGCCCAGCGCGTCGATAAAGTGAACATCAACTACACAGTTGATCGTACCGCTAACAAGGTTACGGTGAGCCACCAATACCAATTTAACGGCGCCAACGTGACCACTATCGCCGGCTTATTGCCCTTGCACTGGAAAAATTCCACCCAGGGTGTGACCAGTTACAAAGTGCGCTCCGCACGCGGCGTCACCAAATTTGCGGCGACCAGCAACTTCAGTTACACCATTCCATACGTAGGCGTGCTGCCTTACTTTCCTGAAAATATCGGCGATTACAACGCGACCCAATTACGCGCGCTGGTGACCGAATTTGTTAACCAGGGGACTTCCAGGTGGAACACCGCGACCGATACTTATTGGGCCGGTAAAAACTACGGCAAGGTTGCAGAGCTGGCGGCGATTGCCCGCTCCATCGGCATGACCACCGAAGCCAACCAGATGATCGCCTGGCTGAAGGCCGAGCTGCAGGATTGGTTCCGTGCCAATTCCACCGGCGCATTGGATACCACCAAGTACTTCGCCTACGAAAGCAACTGGAATACCTTGCTCGGTTTTGATGAATCCTTTGGTGCGCAACAACAGCTGAACGACCACCATTTCCACTACGGCTATTTTGTGCGCGCGGCGGCGGAAATCTGTCGTGTTGATGCGGGCTGGTGTGGATCTACCCAATACGGTCCGATGGTGGAATTGCTGATCCGCGATTACGCTGCCGGCCGCGACGATGCCATGTTCCCCTACCTGCGCAACTTTGATCCGGCCTACGGTTTCTCCTGGGCTTCAGGCCACGCCAACTTTGCCCTGGGCAACAACAATGAATCAACCTCGGAAGCAGCTAATGCCTACGGCGCTATCGTCCTTTACGGAATGATCACGGGTAACAATGCGATCACCGAGCGCGGTATGTACTTGCATGCCTCATCAACTGCAGCCTACTGGGAGTACTGGAACAATATCGACCGCTATAAAGGCCTGGGTGGCGATTACGACAACTTCACCTCGACTTACACCAAGCCAACCACCTCGATTATCTGGGGTAACGGCCATGTGTTCTCGACCTGGTTCAGTGGTGCCTACGCACATATCCTCGGAATTCAAGGTTTGCCGCTCAGCCCGCTGGTATTGCATATCGGCCAGCATCCGGCCTATTTGACCAACTATGTCACCCTGGGCTTGAGTGAATCTTCCAACGGCAAACCCTCCGGTTTGCCAAACGGCCAATGGCGCGACGTCTGGTGGAATATCTGGTCGATGACCAATGGCCAGGCGGCAGTGGACGATATGCTGGCCTACGGTCTGGGTAATCTGATTCCTGAAGAGGGCGAGACCAAAGCGCATACCTATCACTGGGTTTATACCCTGAAACAACTGGGCCATCTGGCAACGGGTACCGGTGCATTGACCGCTAACCATCCTGCCGCTGTAGCGTTCAACAAGAACGGCATCCTGACTTACATTGCATACAACTTCGGTTGTTCAGCGATCAATGTGGCTTATTCGGATGGCACCAGCTTTGCTGTTCCTGCCAAAGGTTATGCATTGAAGCGTACCGGTCAGTCGGTGGTGTCCAGCGGTGCCGGTTGCGGTGGAGCCAGCAGCTCAGCCCCAGGTTCAGTGGCGCCAAGCAGCGTGGCTTCTTCATCCAGGCCATCGGTGGCATCGAGTTCGGTAGCCAGTTCTGTTGCAGCGACCCCTTATGGGCACACGGTATTGACTGGCAGCAGCGTGCGCTTCCATGCAAACAATGCAGCCTGGGCAGATATCCACTTCACCATCAATGGGGGTGCGCAGCAAAATATTCGCATGACCCACAATGCCGATAATTCCAATACCTACACGCTTGGCAGTATCCCGGCGGGCGCCACTGTGCGTTACTTCTTTACCATTGCCCAGGGTGCTGGAGCAATTGATACCACCTGGGCGCAATTCGGTTGCTGCTCTGGCGGCACCTCAAGCACGCCAGCATCCAGCAGCCGCAGCTCTGTTGCCAGCTCTGCACCTGCGTTTACCCAATTGGTGCAGGCAGAAGCCTTCACTGCGATGAGCGGTGTACAAACCGAGGTCACTACCGATACTAACGGCGGCCAAAACGTATCTTATATTGATGCAGGTGATTGGATGGCTTACGCCAATATCGTCGTCCCGACTAGCGGTAGTTATCGCATTGAATACCGCGTTGCCAGTCCGTCCGGTGCAACCTTTTCATCCGACCTGAATGCCGGGGCAACCCAACTGGGTAGCGTGAGCATTGGCGCAACCGGCGGTTGGCAAAACTGGACTACCGTTAACCAGACAGTGACCCTGACTGCCGGCACCCATTCCTTCGGAATATTTGCCCAACAGGCGGGTTGGAATATCAACTGGTTCCGCATCACCAAGCTGTAAACCTAACCAAAAAAAATAGCTCTCTCCCCGCTAGCCCCTGGCAGAAGTGTTCTCCCAGGGGCTTTTTATTGCGTACCACTTTTTACTATGAGTAGAATTTACACACTCAATTTGACGCTTAAATATTTATTTAAGTATTTGAAAAATAACAGAAATCCATCTTCCCACTCAGCGCAGCGAAAAGTGATATGCCTCAGGTTGGCGTATTTTTCAATGTGGGACGACACGTTGTATGGCGCCTGTGATTATCACCTGGCTAGAAAAGCGGTCGCGTTCCGGCAAGAGGGGGATTTGAGAGAACCACCTAAAAACACGGACCGATAATAATTCCATACCAAAATAAGAATGGAGAACTCCAGAAAGCTGATGGCAACTGCCATTGCGTCAGCGATGCTTGGTACAAGTGGCATTGCCCTCGCGCAAGATGAAAGCGTAGAAGAAGTAGTTGTTACCGGTATCAGAGGCAGTTTGATGCGCTCGATGGATGTTAAGCGCGAAGCACAAGGTGTTGTTGATGCTATTTCTGCAGAAGATATCGGCAAATTCCCGGACACTAACCTGGCAGAATCTCTGCAGCGTATTACTGGTGTGTCTATTGACCGTGCTAACGGCGAAGGCGCTCGTGTGACGGTGCGTGGTTTCGGACCAGACTACAACCTGGTAACCCTGAATGGCCGTCAAATGCCAGCATCGGGTATTGAAGATACCACTGCTTCGGCGTCGCGCTCTTTTGACTTTTCTAACATCGCGTCTGAAGGCATCAGCGGTGTAGAAGTGTACAAAACCGGCCGTGCCAGTGTTACCAGTGGTGGTATAGGTGCAACGATTAACGTGTTGACCAGTCGCCCTCTGGAGAATCCAGGTCTGAAAGCCACCTTTGGCGTAAAAGGTGTGATGGATCAGTCTACCGACAAGGGGTCAGATATTACTCCTGAGGTGTCCGGCCTTTACTCCAATACTTTTGCCGATGACACCTTTGGTGTGTCTTTGTCTGCTTCTTACCAAGAACGTGAAAGTGGTAGTAAATCAGCGAGCACCGGTGCCGGCTGGTGGTCCAGCCCCGGTAATGCGCTCTACAATGGTGACTGGGGACAGGCTGGCGCTGCGTGGGGTGCTATTCCGACTAATGCTGATCAAGTCAACAGACCTACCAGCGCAGATGAAATTTATTCTATTCCGCAGCAGCTGAAATACGACTTTAACGAAGTGCAGCGCACCCGTACCAACGGTCAGCTGGCTTTGCAATACCGTCCGGTTGACAGTGTAACCACTACATTGGATTACACCTATGCAAAACAGGACTTCTCCCAGCAGTACAACGACTTGTCAGCTTGGTTTGGCTGGAATAACAACTTCTCCAACATTAGCACTGTATGGACTGATGGTCCTATTGCATCGCCAACGATGTATGCCGAAGGCAATAATGGCAGCGACTACGCGATGGGAGCGGGTGCTTATGCCCGTACCAATGAAAATAAATCGCTTGGTTTGAATGTTGAGTGGGCGGTTAATGACCGTTTGACGTTGGAATTGGATGCGCACCAGTCTGAAGCTGAGTCTCGCCCTGATGGTAAAAATGGTAGCCACAACGTCATAGGTACCACCGCTAACGTGCGCGGCAAATCGTCAGCCTATTTCACCGACAAATTCCCTGTCCTTCAAATTGAGCTGTCAAATGGTGAAAGCTCTGTTAACCCTGAAGATATTCGTATTTCCGGAAGCTCTTTCCGCAATAGCTATACCTTGTCAGAAATCGATCAGTCTCTATTGAGCGGTAAACTGGAGCTTGATAATGATTTCACTATTGACCTGGGGGTTGCCTCTACGACTGTGGATAATACTGGCCGGTTTGCCAATGTCCAGCGTAATACTTGGGGCGGTGTAGGGCAGGCAGGTGATTTTGACAGCAGTTTCTGGCATTCATCGGGTATAGCGAGCGAATTTGATTTACCCGGTAGTGGTGACCCGCGCACTGTCAACCAAACTTACCTGTTCAATTTTGAAGATGTAAGAAAGCGTGCTCAAGAGCTATATGGCGCTAATGGTGGCGATACTGCTCCAGGCGATTGTGGCGATTGGTTCTGTCCATCCACTGATTATAAAAATGGCACCGACCGTTTTACCCAGGAAGAAACTGAAAGCGCCTTCTTACAGTTGGGCAAAAAAGGAGAGATTGCCGGTCGTACGCTGTCTGTAGTTGCTGGTATGCGTTTCGAGTCCACTGAGGTCACTTCAACCTCCGCAGCGAGTACATTTGATGTTGTTAAGTGGGTTTCCGACAACGAAATCGC
>JAJQJO010000181.1 GCA_021323495.1 Cellvibrio sp.
CGGGAACAAAATTAACGCGTGAGTACCCGGGACCTTAACGTCGGCATCCGGTTATCAGCCGGACTCTCATTTTCCACAGGAAAATTGATTAGTGTCCGTTGAGGAAAGCCGTGCGGGCTTGAGCAAGAAAGTGCGATACCGACGGTCGCGCGTATCAAAGCCAAATGCCGTTATCCATCCCGCATCGTTAATTGTCCGCCCGTAGAGCATATGCAGATACTGATCATCAGGTTCGTCGCGGATGAGTAGCTCGTTCAGATTGTGAATCTGGCCCTCTGAGTCCCAGATAACGGCCTCCCCACCACTCGGGCCGGTGCCGTTTCCAACGATCTGCCGGTGATTGTTGATGGCGTAAGCATGACTGAGCACGATGCCGCCGGGCAGGTCACCAAGGTCCAGGGTTCCCGTCTCCTCGCTCCAGAAGATCGCATGCTGACTGCCATAAGAGCTGCTGGTACCCACGACGTCGCCGTGATCGTTGATGGCTGAAGGGACACTGGCCCCGCCGCCCATCACCCCCTCAATCGCGCGGAGGCCAGTTTCACGATCCCAAATGTAACCGCGGACTTCGTCCGGCGTGTTGTTGGCGCCAATGACCTGCCCGGCCTCATTCATAGCATAGGGCTGACCTCCTGTGCTGTCTGGAAACTCGGGGATGACGGTTACACGAGAGTGGCGGTCCCAGATGACGGAGCGTTCACCCACGGCCGACGCATCCGGGTAAGGTCCGCTGATGCCTGCCACCTCACCGCGATTGTTAATGTCGACTGCAACACTATTTTCATCTCCAGGCGCGGGCTCCAGGAATCGTAAACCTTTGCCGCGTTTCCAGATAACTGCCCGAAGAAACGCACCGTCCGGTCCTATACTTCGAGTACCGACGATCTGCCCTCGATCATTGAAAGCTGCGCCGGCACGTGCCGGGACTTCCAGTTCGTGCGCGAGCTCATCAATAAATTTATACCCACGTTTCCGGTCCCACAAAAATACCTCAACTCCCTCACCCAGGTAACCCCAACCCAGCGCTTGACCACGTCGGTTCAGATCGACAATTTGAACATAATCCAACCCGCTATCAACACCAAGCACAGCGGTGCAATAGCGTGTAATGTCCGGAGGGGTAGCGCGATCGACTTCGCTCGCAACTGCGGAAGTCGTGATCAATAAACCAATCAGTAAGAATTCGATAACGGGTCGCATAATTGTCTCCTTATTAAGAACGTGCTCATAAGA
This sequence comes from Cellvibrio sp., assembly GCA_021323495.1. Taxonomy (GTDB): domain Bacteria; phylum Pseudomonadota; class Gammaproteobacteria; order Pseudomonadales; family Cellvibrionaceae; genus Cellvibrio. Next base: position 1,234 of record JAJQJO010000181.1, read on the forward strand.
TCAGTTAGGACTACCAGCCCGCTTCGGGCTCATTCGAGCTCTGCAGACTAGTGTTGGTGAAATTGATTCAGGAATACTGCGGTGTGGCATTAAAACTGCTGGCGAAAAATCACAGCGAAATTGATTAGCGTAAAAGACTTGAAATAAATGAATTGAAAAGCGCCATCCGTAAGCTCGTAACAAATATTTTTGCGCCAATGTTACTAATACTGAATCCTATCAAAATCGATTGCGATCGCATCTAGCAAAGCACAGCTTTTAGAGTTTGGCAAGAAAGTGACGGCGCCAGGTTTTCCAAAACGAAGCCCCTCCTTTTTATTAGAAATAATCGGTCCTGTTTGTTCCAAACTTCAGGAGGCAGATGACCTGTCTTTGTTTTCCCTGAAATCTTAAAATTTTAATATCAGTTCTGCATTCGGGAAAAGCGCACGTTAAAAAACTTCAAGCGCATTTGGCAGCAAGATCCGCACGCAGGTCCCACCGCCCTTCCGGTTTTCCAAAGAGATGTGCCCGCCGTGAGCATCTACTATTTCGCGACAAAGAGACAAACCTATCCCACTGCCAGATTGTTTGGTTGTATAAAAGGGTAGCAACGCATTTTCCATAATGCTGGCAGACATACCGGTGCCTCGATCCAAAACCTGAAGCACACTGCATTGACTGTTTTGTTCTACCGTCAAACATATCTGATTTACAGCTGAACCGGATTCATGAGCGTTTTTTAGTAAATTGGTAATCACTTGCTGGATCTGCACCGGGTCGAAATATCCCGGGCTCGCGGGAACATCTCCGTCAAAGGAAAACTCCAACGCGATGGACATTTTTTTTATAAACTCCGACCAATCAACTATTTTCTTTTCGGGCACTGGCAGTTTGGCAATTCGCGCATAACCATCGATGAAATGTTTAAGGTGCTGGGCACGCTCCCCGATAGTTTCGAAAACCACGCTTAACTGGTCGTATTTTTCCAGCTCAACCAGTAGCTTCCCGGAATGCGCCATTGAGGAGATAGGCGCTAACGAATTATTGAGTTCATGGGTAATAGTGCGAATCACTTTTTTCCATATCATCGCCTCCTGCCGATGAAGTTCGAGCGTCATTCTTTTGAGCAGCAATACCTCATGCTTGCGCGCGTTGAGAATAAAACGCCCGGTGGTGATGTGATAAAGCTCATCGCCTGAATTCTCCCTGACTCTAAATAAACCATCTTTCCTTTGAGAGATAACGTCTCTCAGTAAATCGGATGTTGCCTTAATAGCGTCTGAAAAGTACATGCCATTAATCGGCTTACCGGCATTGAGAATATCTTTTGCAAAACCATTTGAATAAATAACCCGGTCGTCTTGATCGATGAGAACAACGCCCATATTAGAATATTGAATAACCATATCCAACAGTAATTCGCGCTGATAAACGTGCTGACGTTCATTGCGCAGTTTTTCCGAAAGCTGATTAAACGTGTCGATGATTTCATTTAGCTCGTCTTTCCCTACATTCGCGATACTTACACTGAAGTCGCTATCCATCAGGTTCAGCATGCCATTCCGGATGGCTTCAATCTTGTTTTTTTGATTTTGCACCAATTTACGCAGCAGGCAAATTGCGACCACCAGTGCGATTGGCAGAGCGACAATCAACGCTGTTAATAACTCGTTAATGAATAACGAAAACAGAACAAGGATTCCCAAGCCAGTGGTGACCGAGAGAGCGACTATAGCGCTGAGTTTTCCTTCGAGAGAGAATTTTCTATTGGAAGTATTCAATCTTATATTTTTCCAAGCGACGGTAGAGAGCTTGCCGTGAAAGACCCAGCTGTCTTGCTGCCTGTGCAACAACACCCTGATTTTGTTTTAGTACCATTTCAATGACTTCGCGTGAGGGTTCTGCGATCACGGGTTTGTAACTATCAATCATGGTTTCATCAATCGGTAAACCAAAGTCTTTGAGTTGCAGCTTTCCTCCCTCATTCAATATCAGTGCTCGCTGGCAGGCGTTTTCCAATTCACGTACGTTTCCCGGCCATGGATAACATTGCAGCGCTTGTAAGACTGAAAGTTCCAGTTGCGCCTGCCCGGCAAGAAAATGGTGTAGGAGCGGTAAGATATCTTCCTTACGATCTTCCAAAGGGGGAATTTTTAATTCAAATACATTCAGGCGATAAAACAAATCTTCCCGAAATTCACCGTTTTTGATAGCGCGTTCCAGATTGGTGTTAGTAGCGCTGACAACCCGCACATTGCAGTGACGGGTTTCGCTCGAACCCAGTCGCTCATATTCTCCGGATTGTAAAACCCGCAATAATTTTGCCTGGCCAGTTGCTGACAAGTTGCCCAACTCATCGAGAAATAAGGTACCGCCATCTGCTGCCTCAAAGCGACCGATACGCCGTTTGCTGATGCCGGTATACGCACCCGCTTCAGCACCAAACAACTCTGCCTCTATCAATTCTTGTGGTAAAGCACCGACATTAACGCATACAAATGGACCAGTATTGACGCGCGAATTTGCTTGAATAATTTGCGCTACTTTTTCTTTTCCTGAACCATTGGGGCCAGTGATAAGTACCGGTGCATCCGAGCGGGCAATTTTTACTGCAAGGCTGACTAACGCATGCATCGACGCACTTTGGTAGATGAGTCCACAAAGATTCGCTGCTTCTAACAACCGCGCTTTTTCTGCGAGTAATGTCTGTGCTTGCAGTCGCTGCTGATGTTGTAAGTCTCCCAGCTCCAATAAATTCTTGATCGTTGTGACTAACTTGATATCGTCCCAAGGCTTGGCAACATAATCCGCTGCGCCGCTTTTAACCAACTCTATCGCGTTTTCCAGTTGCGTCCATGCGGTGATTAAAATAATGGGGATATCAGGTCGCACTTGCCTGAGTTTATAGAACAGCGCTTTGCCTTCCTGACCCGACGTTGTGTCCTCGGAAAAATTCATATCCTGTACCACTAAAGCAATACTGCCATCCTCCTCCAAACGCCTGGTTGCCGCTTGTGGTGTCAGCGCAATTTCCGCTGCAATATCATGCACATCAAGCAGCAGATGTAGTGCTTTTCCGACCGCGGGATTGTCATCAACAATGAGAATTTTTTGAGCGGATTCTTTAGGCATAGATCTTACATTTGTTTATAGGTTGGATACGGCTTCAACGGGCGAAATCTGCGTAGCCTTTCGAATTGGTGAGTAGGCTGCCATGATAGTAACCAGCAATAAAAAAAGTATTGTTATCAACACATAGGTTACCGGAAGAATTTCCATACTATGGGTTCTCGCCATATAGCTACTATTCAGATAAGCGATGATAGTACCAACAACCGCTGAAAACACTACCAAAACGATGTTTTCCACCATGAAATAACGCATAACTTCCGCTTTTGTCGATCCGAGAGCGCGACGAATACCAATTTGTTTACGGCGCTGGTTTACCCAGAATGTAGTGAGTCCAAAAATCCCCAGGGCATTTACAAAAATCAGCACGAATATGACGAAAGACAGAATTTTGATCATTGCATAATCGCCAGCGTAGGATTCACGCTTTATTTTCTCCATTGATTTTTCATCTCCGACCAAACGGGTACTATCGATTGAGCGTAGCTTTTCAAGCAGGGAATGCATGATTGCGTCCCGTTGTCCGCTCTCCGTTCGAACAAGATAGTTTATAGCGTCATCTTTAACAATAACAGGAAGAATGGTAGCGCTAGTTGCGTACTCAGAGTCAGGCCAGGGGCCCATCAAGCGTTCAATAATTCCGACAATAGTCAGTTGTAAACCTCCCATGTAGACCGTTTTGCCTACAGCAGATTCATCCGGAAACATCTTGTCAGCAATATCTTTGGTAATTATGGCCGCGGTGTGTTTGGGTGCATTCTCCCGCCCAAAAAAAATGACTTCATTGGTGTTAAAATTTCGTCCTTCTATCAATGCCAGTCCGAGTGCGGGCAGGCCATGTTCGGTCATCTCATAAATCGCAGTGGGAAAATCGGTTAGCTTATCTTCCGGATTTTTGTAGAGTGATGTAGAAGATCCACCACCGGATACGGGTATGCTAGAAATAGGTGTAGCATCGATAACACCCTGCGTCGCGCGAATAATGTCCATATCCCTTTTCGCGATCTGCTCCATATCTGCATCAGGTGAATTTTCTCGCATCCATATCTTGAACATTCCCGCTTCGATCATTCCGCTGGGCCGCTCAATTTTCGCTATCCGCTCACTGACTACAAATAATGCCGTGCTGACAACAGCAATGGTGAGTGAAAGCTGAATCACAATAAGCAAAGGCCCGGTTTTATTTCGCCACAAACTTTTAATAATAGGCATGACATCTAACATAAAATTATCCTGAAATGGGCCTGGTGCCCATTTTTCATTGATTGGTGTTATCGGGTTTTTAAATATTGGGCGGGTACCGCGTGACTAATTCGCCAAGCGGGTAGAAAGCCACTGAACAAAGTGGCCACCAGGGCGAGTAAAATTGCAGCCGCAACGGTAAACCCGTTAAAGACAGCGACGTTTTCGTAGTTGCTATAAAGTGTGCGCACAGCAGCGAGCCCGCCCAATGAAAGGAGCAAACCGAGCAACGCCCCCGCAGCGCCAACGATGAATGCTTCTGTTAAGTGTTGGAAAAATATCGAGTGACGAGTCGCGCCGAGCGCCCGTCTAATACCCGCTTCAGGGGCTTTGCGCAGAAATTTCGCGAGCATCAATACTGTGCTGTTGACCAGGCAAATCATAAGAAACACGAAGGAAATCATTAACAATTGTTTGTCGTCTTTGGACACCACATTATTAATGTTTAGCCATTCTTGCGGCGTATTCAGTTGATATCCAGGAGACCGTTTGAATCGGCCCTGCTCTTTTTGGGTGGAAATATAGCTTTCCAGAAACTGCGTAAACTCTTGCCGTTTTTCATCTGAATTCAGGCTGACCCAAGCTTGTATCCATACATCTTCACCTTGCAAAAAATCCACATGAGTTTTAATTTCTTTATCGGACCAACCCTGAGTATTGCCCCAGCTTTGATAGGGTTTGGCTGCTGAAAAAAAGAATGGGAGGTAGGCATCAGGTGCTGCTTCAAACGGGCGATTATTCAGGTCGTAAACATTAGGTACCAGCTGCCATCTCTCGCTGACGACACCTGTCACTGTAAATATTTCACCATCCAGCATGATCGCTTGGCCCAAACTGTTAGCCCCCTTAAAGAACTTATTGTTCAAGCCCTCACTAATCACCACTACATTTTCCGGGCCTTCGTCCGCGTTTTTACTCCAGGGGCCACCGAAGATAAATTGCACATTGAACATGCTGAAAAAATCACGCGTAGTCATACGGGTCGCGTAGGCTGAAGGCAGTTCTGTGGATTCAGGATGTTGGATGGTGACTCCAGCCTTACGCATAACGACAACTTCATCAGCAACATTAGCGTCATACAGCGCCTTGGCATCCTGATAGGTAAGCTGGGGCGGAATAGCATTGAGGGCAAAGTACTCCCGGTCAGGGTCCCATGCATTAAGTTGTACCGCAAAGAGCCGTTCATTCTTGTGTTCCAGCGGATTACTGGACACCACTGAGTGCATGGTCAAAATAGTCAGGTTTGCAGCAATCCCTGTTGCTATAGCAAGCACCATCAGCAGCGACAAGGCCGGGGTTTTACGCAGGCTATACAGCGACAATCGCAAATAATATTTCCACATTTTTTTTCGCTTCCATTTTTGTTAATGTCTTCAAGGCTAAACAGTTTCAGCACCAAAATTTTTTGCGCTATCAGAAATTTTTCCGATGCCGTCCGAATTGTTTGTAGAATCGACATAGGATTCATAGATTTTGAAATCGGTTACCTGCCCGTCCACGATCTGTATATTGCGATGTGCGCGTCGTGCCAAATCCGGATCGTGCGTCACCATCACAATGGTCATTCCATTTTTGTTGATGTCTTCAAGCATATCCATGACTTGTCGTGCCATCAGCGAATCGAGATTACCGGTCGGCTCATCCGCCAATAAAAATTTGGGTTCACCGGCAAGTGCACGCGCGATTGCAACGCGTTGCTGTTGGCCGCCCGATAATTGTGAAGGAAGATGACGCGCACGTGCGGCCAGGCCCACCATCTCCAGCGCGTTATTGATACGCTTTTTTCTTTCCGATGAGGAAAATCCACGGTAGCGCAGTGGAACATCAACATTGTCAAAAATATTGAGATCGGAAATAAGATTAAAGCCCTGGAAAATAAACCCGATTTTTTCGTTGCGCAATTTTGATCTGATATTGTCGTTTAATCGGCTAACATCTTTTCCATCTAGCAAGTACTGCC
>JAJQJO010000182.1 GCA_021323495.1 Cellvibrio sp.
GGGTACCCGGTTTCCGGTGTTGCTTACCGTCTCTGCGCTGCGCGACGCCGAGGGGGAAATCACCGGATACCTCGGCATTGCGCGCGATATCAGTGAAAGAAAACGCATTGACCAGATGAAGAGCGAATTTATCTCCACCGTTAGCCATGAATTGCGCACGCCACTGACGGCCATCAGCGGTGCCTTGGGGATATTGATCAATGGCCTCGCGGGCAAGTTACCCGAGCAGTCGGTGCGTATGATCCAGATTGCGCACAACAATTCGCAGCGGCTGATCCATTTGGTCAACGATTTGCTCGATATGGAAAAACTGGTTGCAGGCAAAATGCATTTTGATTTCCAAACATACAAGTTGCGCCACTTGATCGAGCAGAGCATCGAGGCCAACGCCACTTTTGCACAGCAATACGGTGTAACTTACGAATTGTTGGCGGGACCCGACATCAACGTATCGGTCGACCAGCAGCGGTTATTGCAGGTGCTCGCCAATTATTTGTCCAATGCGGCAAAGTTTTCGCCTTTGAATGACCGCGTAACTATTCGCGTGGAGGTCCGCTTTGGCAGCGTGCGGGTCAGCGTGAATGATAAAGGGCCGGGAGTGCCGGAGAATTTCCGCACGCGCCTGTTCCAGAAGTTCTCGCAGGCCGACTCCTCCGATTCGCGCCAAAAGGGTGGCACGGGACTGGGACTTGCTATCTGCAAAGAGATTATGGAACGCATGGGTGGAGCGGTGGGGGTGGACTCAACCCCCGGCAAGGGTGCCAGTTTTTATTTTGATTTGCCCTGCGAAGACGCTACGCAAAAAGTTCCCGCAACGCGCATGGAGCCCCAAAAAACCAAACCCCATCTGCTGGTGGTGGAAGACGACGCGGAGACGGCGGAAGTGTTAGCCACCTGGCTGGCTGCCCAGGAATACAATGTCGACTGTGCTGCAACCGGGCAGTCGGCGCTGGAGCATTTACAGTTGCGCGACTACGACTTGATCACCCTCGATCTGAACTTACCGGATATGAATGGCATCGCCATAGTGGAGCAAATCCGTGAATGGGAGTCCTGGCAACGCGAGGGTAAGAAAAAATTGCCTATCATCATTATTACTGGCGCGATAGATGAAGGGAAAAAACGCCTGCCATCGCCAGTGGCGCGCGAGGGGATTTTCTGGCTGCAAAAACCCTTGGCCAATGGTCAATTGGAAGCGGTCATTAGCCGGGCGCTCGCTGGCCTGACAGCGGATGAAGGGGCATCGCGATGAAAGCTGCCTTGCCTGAACATGAAAAACGGCGCCAATTAGCGCTGCATCGTTTCAATATTCTGGATACCCCGCGCGAGCAAAGTTTTGACGATTTGGCGCAACTGGCCATGACCATGTGTGAGGTACCCATTGCCGTAGTTTCCCTGATTGACCGCGATCGCCAGTGGTTTAAAAGCTGTCTTGGTCTGGATGCCACTGAAACTCCGCGCGATATAGCCTTTTGTGCGCACGCGATACTCACACCGGATGATCTTCTGGTAATTGAGGATGCTCTGCTCGACGAGCGCTTTAGTGATAATCCTTTGGTATTGGGTGAGCCCCATATCCGTTTTTATGCCGGTGCACCGCTGGTAACCAAAAGCGGTGATGCGTTGGGCACGCTCTGTATTATCGACCGTCAACCGCACCAACTCAGCCAATTGCAATTGGCTGCGCTTAAATTATTGGCGGGACAGGTAATGCAGCTGTTGCAATTGCGCGAAGCCAATCTTGCCCTCGCCCAGGAACGTGAAAATCTTGATGATGTGCTCAGGGGGGCTAACCTTGGAACCTGGCGCTGGAATGTGCAGACAGGTGAAGTCATTTTTAATGAGCGCTGGGCGGATATTGTCGGCTATAGCCTGGCCGAGCTGGCGCCGGTATCAATCGGCACCTGGTTGTCATTGACCCATACGGATGATTTAAAAGAATCAGGCGCGCTCCTGGCGCAGCATTTTCGCGGTGAACTGGATTTCTATGAATGCCAATATCGGCTGAAGCATAAATTCGGTCATTGGGTCATGGTATTTGCGCGCGGCCGCGTCATCAGTTTTACCGATGATGGCAAACCCTTGTGGATGTCGGGCACGCATGGCGATATTACCGAACTCTAGAACTCGCGCTTGCTCCTGCAGGAAAACCAGGAGCGCTTGCAAACCATGATCAGCAATTTTCCCGGCGCTGTGTACCGCTGCGAAAATAATGCGCGCTGGACCATGCTCTACCTGAGTGCGGCAGTAGAACAATTGACCGGTTATGCAGCGGCCCGCTTTCTCGACGATTCGCTCAGCCTGACCGATATCACCCATAGAGAGGATGTGCCACAGGTGTTTGAAAAAGTTCAGAATGCCTTGGCCAGCAAAACCCCGTTTCATGTTATCTACCGTATCCAGCATGCCGATACTTCCTGGCGGTGGGTTGAAGAGGTAGGGCGCGGGGTTTATGACGCGCTGGGCGATCTTAAATATATCGACGGTTTTATCTGGGATATTACCGTTGCGGAGGAAGCGCGCACGGCGACGCTGTTGAGCGAGCAACGTTTGTCAACACTCTACAGCCAGGCGCCGGTGGCAATTATTTTGAATAACTTTGCTGATGGCCGCTTTATCGACTGCAACCCTGAGTTTGTACGCATGATCGGCTACAGCGCCGAGGAAATCCTGCGTATCCGGTATATGGACCTCACGCCGCCGGAGTACGCCGAATCGGACAACCGCGAACTGCAAAACCTGCTGCGCACCGGACGCTATGGTCCTTATGAAAAACAATATATCCACAAAGATGGCCATTTGATTCCCATCCTGCTCAACGGCGTGTTAATCGAAACCCCGAGCGGCGAGCAGCATATCTGGGCGTTTATCCAGGATATCACCGAGCGCAAACGCATTGAGCAGATGAAAAATGAATTCGTATCGGCGGTTAGCCATGAATTGCGCACGCCGCTGACCTCGATTTCCGGGTCGCTTGGTTTGATCGCTAGCGGCACACTGGGCGAGTTGCCATCCAATATGAACAGTATGTTTTTAATCGCCCATAAAAATGCCCAGCGGCTGACGCTTCTGATCAACGATCTGCTGGACATGGAAAAATTGCTCGCCGGAAAAATGGCGTTTGATATGCGCGTGCAGTCACTCGTGCCGGTTATTGAACAGTCACTGGAACACAATAAAGCCTATGCTGATACCTTCGGGGTGAAGCTGGAATTGGGCAGCCTGCCCGTTGGTGGTTTGGTTAATATCGATGCGCAGCGATTGCAGCGATTGCAGCAAGTGCTGGCGAATTTTATATCCAATGCAGTGAAATTTTCGCCTGCCAATGGGGTGGTGGAAATCCATGTGAACCGGCGTAACCAGCTTGTCGAAATTGCGGTGGTCGATCATGGTCCCGGCGTCAGCGAGGAATTCCGGACGCGCATTTTCCAGAAATTTGCGCAGGCGGATTCGTCCGACTCCCGCCAGCGCGGGGGGACAGGCTTGGGATTGGCAATTAGTAAAGCGTTTGTTGAACGTATGTACGGGGAAATCGGTTTTGTATCGGAACCGGGTAAGGGCGCGACTTTTTTTGCCAGTTTTCCACTGGTCGACACGGTTGCGTTACAACAATAGTGCCTGCGCGAGCGGCGCGGTATCAAACAGGTGATGACAAATGGCGCGCGAGTTAACACGCATTTTGTATGTAGAGGATGATCCGGATATTCAGGCGATCGCGATGATGGTGCTGGAAACCATCAATGGCTTTACGCTTGAAGCCTGTACTGGCGGCAGTGAAGCGCTGGCAAAAGCGGTGCAATTTAACCCGGACCTGATATTGCTGGATGTGATGATGCCGGGGATGGATGGTCCCGAAACCCTCAAAGGCTTGCGCGCCTTTCCCGAACTGGCGGAAACACCGGTGGTATTTATGACCGCCAAGGTGCAGCCGCAAGAAGTCGAGGGCTATCTCAATCAGGGTGCAGTCGGTGTGATCGCCAAACCTTTTGATCCTATGACCCTGGCGCAGCAATTGCGCGACATCTGGGCGAGGCAATGAAAAAGGCGAGGCGATGAAAAGGAGTGAGGTAGTAAAGAGGGCGAGGTAATTTGCGTCGACATCAAGCGACACTAGCTTGACTTGGTCTACCGGCGAGGAATCGCGGGCGGGCGCATGCAACGCATGCATGCGCCATGTTTCGTAAACTTATTCCTTCGGTGTATCTACCGGATCCGGTGTATCTCCTGATCGAACGTCGCGCGACTCATCGCGGCCGTCCTGCTTGTCCTGGCGTTTGTCCTGGCGGCACTCAGCGTTGCTTTTGTTGTCATCCTGCCGACAATCGACCTTCGTACTGCGGGCATCCTGGCGGCTGTCCTGCTTAACGTCGCGCGCATCGCGGCGCTCTCCCGCGTTCTCCGTTGCATAGACCGAGGCGGTTACCATCAAGAGGCCCGTTGCAAACGCTACGGCCCTGGTGGTGACAGTGAAATAGCTGGTTTGCGTCTTCATAGATTGCTCCCATTGAATCAATGAATTGGTAAGGTGCCTGCACCACCCGCATCAATCCCGGGGGACGATGCGTTTCGTGTGCGAAACCCCGGCACCACCGTGGCCGCACCATGGAGCCTGGGTAGGGGGAACATCGTTCCGGGAAAATTAACTATAGGCTGCGCGCACTGGAAAACAAGCAGGTGTATTCATCGGCAGTTTTCGGGTGCGCCGGGCTGATCAGCGGGTGGGGTCAGATACCCTCAAACCGCTCCAATTCCCATCCAGAGCATATCGAGGTTTTTAAAACCCCAATCGTCGGGGGATTCGCGGCCGATAATTTTTTCTTTCCCCACCAGTTTGGCCAGCTCCAATGTCTCCTGGATGATGGGCATTTTGGTTTTGGCCGAGAAAAAAACTTTCACCCGCGGGCTGAGGAGCGAGGTTTCGTCTTGTTCTATCACGACTGCCAGGCGCCCGCTCCCCAGGCGTACCAATGACCCGGTGGGATAAATACCTACAGTTTTGACAAAAGCCTGGAATACCGCCTCATCAAAATGGCCTTTGCTCCATTCGGCCATTTTGCGAATCGAGTCAGCCGGCGCCCAGCCTCTTTTGTAAGGGCGGTTGGAGGTGATGGCATCGTAGACATCACAAATTGCCCCCATCCTGGCAAACAAACTGATGGCGTCCCCTTTAAGCCCATGAGGGTAACCAGTGCCATCCATTTTTTCGTGGTGATGCAGGCAGACGTCTAATACCAGGGGGTTGACCCCGTAACTTTCAATTAAAATTTTTGCGCCTGCTTCCGGGTGGGATTTCACAATCGCAAATTCACCATCGGTCAGTTTGCCGGGTTTATTGAGCACCTTGGCGGGAATGCCGACCTTGCCAATATCGTGCAAAAGCCCGGCAAAACCTGCCTCGCGCAGGCTGTCTTCACCCAGGTTTAACTGGCGTGCAAGGGCTATCATGAGGGCGCACACTGCAACCGAATGCATATACGTGTATTCGTCGGCAGTTTTCAGGCGCGCCAGGCTGATCAATGCATGGGGCTGACGCAGGACCGAACTTGAAATTTCCTCTACCAGTGCCCGCGCCCGTTCCACCTCAATGGCTTTGCCCATGCGCGCATCGCTGAACATTTCGATTACAGCTTCCTTGGCTTTGGCGCAGAGGCTGGCCGCAGTCTGGATTTCATCTTCGAGGGATATTTTGTCTTTCGCTACTGCCTTGTGTGCCTTTAGCAACAAGGCTTCGGTCTCGCGCGCAACCTCTTCCACCGACTTGCCGGATACGCTTTGGCCAAAATCTGCACCCAGCGCCAGATCAATCCACAATTCCTTGATGCCGCTGCTTTTGATTGCATGCAGATCCTTTTCATCGGTCAGTAAAAATTTGGTTTTCCAGAACGGGTGCTCCATCCATGAGCCGCAAAATTCACAAATGAACATGCCCAGTTGGATGTCTTTGACTGCGATTCGTTTGAGCATGACGACCCAATGGCTGAGGACGAGGTGGCGGATAGGGCGGTGTTCTGGTGAGTATAGTCAGGGATTTTTGCCGGGCTGCCGGGTGGACAAATAATTTTTTGATAGCGTATAAGATGCTGATTTGTGCGCTGGTAGTATTGGCTAAACCCCCAATTCGCACCTATCATTCAGGCAGGATCAATCCGTGGGGAAGGGTAGCAATCGCGGCATCTGGCTCCGGGTCCTCACGCCAATAACATCATCTCCCCTAGTAGCTCAGGCATAATTTATTCATGGATAAAAATGCGGAAATTGCGCTGAAACTCCAGGCATTGCGCGATGACTACGCGGCACGTTTGCCGCTTGAACTCCAATCCTTGCGCGATCTGGTGGGAAACCTGGCCAAGCCGGAATTGCAGCACACTTCGCTTGAGCAACTTAATCAAAAGTTACACAAATTAGCCGGCTCCGCCGGCAGTTTTGGCTATTCCGAGTTGGGCAAACAGGCCAAAAAACTGGAGCTGCAAACGCAAGACTGGCTGGCCAGTAACACTCTGGATATGGGCATGCTGCGCGTGTTTGCAGTAGCAGTTGCTACTCTTGAAGGCCAGTCTCACGGCGATAAAGCCAAACAGTTTCCGCTGGTATCCCAAAGTGCCCCACTCAAAACCAATACCCTTATTTACGTATTGGAAGATGATCCGGATATCGCCGAAGAGGTGTGCATGACCCTGCGCCATTTCGGCCATCAGGTGGAGCACTTCGCCACTATCGCTGCTGCTGAAATTGAAATCCTCCGGCGCCCGCCGGATTTTATGATTTGCGACATAATGTTCACTGAAGAAGGACGTGAAACTCCGGAGGCGGTAGCTATTTTGCAACAGCATTTGTCTGCGCCCATCCCGGTTATTTTCGTCTCGACCCGCACGGATTTTGAAGCCTATCACGCGGCCGTGCGCGCGGGTGCCGTAGGTTATTTTGTGAAGCCACTGGATATCATCCGCCTGGTGGACTGCTTTGAATATTACCTTGACCGACACCGCAGCACACCCCATCGGGTATTGATTATCGACGATGACCTGGCCTTGGCCGAGCACTACAAGTTGGTACTCAGCTCTGCGGATATCCGCGCCGAGGTGAGCAACAACCCCCACGAAATTTTTGATGTGCTGCAGGATTTCCATCCCGAGCTTATCCTGCTCGATATCAATATGCCTGGCTGCAATGGTATTGAATTGGCGCAGGTAATCCGCCTCAACCAGGATTGGTTACGGGTTCCCATTACTTATCTCTCCTCGGAACAGGACCTGGAAAAGCGCGCCGTGGCAATGGGCCGTGCCGGGGACGACTTCCTCAGCAAACCTTTGGGCGACCGCGAACTGGTTACGGCGGTGTCGGTGCGTGCAGCGCGCAGCCGCCAGTTGAGTGATGCACTTGACCGGGATAGCCTGACCGGCCTGCTCAAGCATTCCCGTATCAAGGAGCAGGTCGACGTGGAACTGAGCCGCGCAGTGCGCAATAGCGAGAACATGAGTGTGGTAATGCTCGACCTCGACCATTTCAAGCAGGTAAATGATACCTATGG
>JAJQJO010000183.1 GCA_021323495.1 Cellvibrio sp.
AATCCGGGGTGTAAATCTGATTATTTTTAACTGCAAATAGATTACTGACCGTTGCCTCAATCACCCGCCCCTGTCCATCCAGCAACAAACCCTCGGCAAATTCATCCCGCCACTCTGCGCGCGCCAAAATATGCTCCAGGCGATTTAAATGCTTCATCCCCGCCAAAACCGGAGATTGCGCCAAACGCATACTACAAACGCGCACCGCCACGCCCTCACGATACTGATCGGTTTGCAATTCATTTCCGGGGAAAATGCCCACGCAATAAGTTGGCTTTACGCTATCCGGCAATCGATAACCGCGCCCGCCAACTCCCCGCGTAACAATAACTTTTACCACGGCATCCTGAATTTCCAATTGGACCGCCTGCGCAAGCAAGGCATCGATATATTGCATCAACAGGGATTCATCAAACGGGATTTGTAAACGCGCCGCACTCTGTGACAACCGGTCGCAATGATATGCCCACAAAGGAATAGCGCCACGCTGATAACGGCAGGTTTCAAACACACCATCACCATAGGTAAATCCCCGATCTAACGGCGATATAGCCGCATCGAGTACACCATTGACACTGATCAGGGGAAGGCTGGTTGACATAGTCGGAAGTCTATACAAAAACGCCGGACTGTCTCCAGTCCGGCGCCATCTTTTTACTTAAAATGCCTAATAATTACAATTTACGGAAAATCAGGGAGCCGTTAGTACCACCAAATCCAAAGGAGTTGGACAACACAGCTTCAATTTTACGCTCTTGTGCGATATGCGGTACCAAATTGAGATCAGCACAAGCATCTTCCGGGTTATCAAGGTTGATTGTAGGCGGAGCAACCTGATCACGAATAGCAAGCACACTAAAAATTGCCTCAACCGCACCTGCGGCACCCAGCAGATGACCAATCATGGATTTGGTTGAACTCACCGCAACCTGTGCCGCTGCGAAGCCCATAACAGACTTGACTGCCTGGCATTCAGCCTTGTCGCCAGCCGGAGTAGATGTTCCATGCGCATTGATGTAATGAATCAACTCCGGTGATATACCCGCATCCAGGATTGCATTGCGCATGGATGCTGCTGCCCCTGAGCCATCTTCTGGTGGGGAAGTCATATGATAGGCATCACCGCTCATACCGAAACCAATCAGCTCGGCATAAATTTTTGCACCGCGTTTTTTTGCGTGTTCATACTCTTCCAGGACCAATACACCGGCACCATCACCGAGCACAAAACCATCGCGATCTTTATCCCAAGGGCGGCTTGCAGCCTGCGGATTATCATTGCGCGTCGAGAGCGCGCGAGCCGCAGCAAAGCCACCCAGGCCCAGCGGCGTAGTCGCCATTTCTGCTCCGCCGGCCACCATGACATCAGCATCACCATATTGGATCATGCGCGCGGCAAAGCCAATACTGTGCGTACCTGTTGTACAGGCAGTGGTAATCGCGATATTAGGGCCACGCAAACCAAACATAATCGACAAATTACCAGAGATCATATTGATGATGGCGCTGGGTACGAAAAACGGCGATATACGACGAGGCCCCTTATGCTCAAGGGTTGATGAACCCTCCTCAATTGTTCCTATACCACCAATACCGGAACCAATCGACACACCAATGCGTCCGGCATTTTCCTCGTTAATGTCCAATCCCGAATCGCGAATCGCCTGGATACCAGCGACCATACCGTACTGGATAAAAAGATCCATTTTCCGCGCTTCTTTACCGGGAAAATAATCATCCACCACTAAACCTTTCACCGATGCACTAAATTGCGTGGTAAAAGCCGATGCATCAAAGTGGGCGATAGTCGCTACACCACTTTTCCCGTTGACAATGCCATGCCAAGTATCCGCAACGGTATTACCCAATGAACTGATCATACCCAGACCAGTAACTACAACTCTTTTACGCGACACGATTGAAGTTCTCCTGCGAAGGATGATTGGGCACACATGCATTACCCAATTATCTGAATGATTCGTAAGAAATCGAAAACTACGATTGGACAAGCCTTGTGGCAAAAGAAAAAGCCGTACTATTTTGCAATAATACGGCTTTTCAAAAACAGGAATCAGCTGCCAGTCAAATAACTACAAATAGGCAAATTATGCCAGGTTGGCATTAATGTAATCGATAGCTAATTGAACAGTAGTGATTTTCTCGGCTTCTTCATCCGGAATTTCAGTTTCGAATTCTTCTTCGAGAGCCATTACCAACTCTACGGTATCCAAAGAATCAGCGCCCAGATCTTCGACGAAAGAAGCTTCGTTTTTAACTTCTTCTTCTTTCACACCCAGTTGCTCAGCAACGATCTTTTTTACGCGTTCTTCAATGCTACTCATGATGTTATGTAACTCCTAGTGGTTGTATGTTCGAAACACCTGACAGTTCAAGCTAAAAATCAGCTGGGTCGAGCGTTCCGGTCAAAATCGTCGCGCATTTTACATCGATTTTCAGGTTGTTGTAATGCCAAGAGGCAAAATTCTTTATTTTTTAGAAAATAACCCTTAAAAAACAAAGAGTTATAAACAAAAAATCACGACATATACATGCCGCCATTGACGTGAATTGTCTCACCACTGATGTAAGCACCTGCATCACTGGCCAGGAAAACAACAACAGACGCAATCTCTTCAGGTGCACCAAGGCGCCCCAAAGGAATACGCGACATAAGTTGCTGCTTTTGCTCTTCAGGTAACACCTTGGTCATGTCAGTATCGATAAAACCGGGAGCAACAGTGTTTACAGTAATATTGCGGGATCCGACTTCTGCCGCCAAAGAACGCGCAAAACCGGCAACACCAGCTTTGGTAGCAGCATAATTGGATTGCCCTGGATTACCCATAGCCCCAACTACAGAGCTAATATTAATGATACGTCCCCAGCGCGCCTTCATCATGCCACGCAACACACCTTTACTCAGACGGTAAATCGCACTCAGGTTGGTGTTAATAACATCAAACCATTCCTCATCACTCATACGCATCAATAAATTATCTTTGGTGATGCCCGCATTGTTTACCAGAATTGCCGGCGCACCAAATTCGTCACCTACTTCTTTCAGTAAAGTAGCAACAGAGTCGGCATCTGTCACGTTCAATACTTTACCCGCACCGCGAATACCTATTTCAGCAAAACGTGCAGAAATTTTTTCAGCACCGGAGGTGCTGGTAGCGGTGCCGATAACGATCGCACCTGCTTTTCCTAACTGCTCGGCTATTGCCGCTCCAATTCCACGGCTTGCACCAGTAACCAATGCAACTTTATCGCTAAGGTTCATCATTTATCGTTCCTTTATAGAAAATTAGATCAGTTACACAAAGCCTGCCAAAGCCGCTTGCAATTCCTCTGGCTTTTCAACCGAGGTAGTCGCCAATTCCGCATGAATACGTTTATTCAAACCGGACAGCACCTTGCCCGGACCACACTCAAGTGTAGAAGTAATCCCTTTGGTCACCATGGTATTGACGCAATCCACCCAGCGCACCGGACTGTAAATTTGCTCAATCATTAATGCTCGTATTTTTTCAGGATTAACTTCCACATCTGCTGTTACATTGTGCACTACGGGAATTTTTGGAGTTGAAAAAGAAGTTGCAATAATTTGTTCAGCCAAGCGCTCTGCCGCAGGGCGCATCAATTCAGTATGAAATGGCGCACTTACGGGTAAGGGTAACGCACGTTTAGCACCAGCCTCTTTACACAATGCACTAGCGCGTTCGACTGCTGCGGCTGTGCCCGCGATAACAACCTGACCAGGAGAATTAAAATTCACTGCTGCAACCACCTCCCCCTGCTCCGCTTTTTTACAAGCTTCCAAAATCGATGCGTCGTCGAGGCCGATAATAGCAGCCATCGCACCCAGCCCGGCAGGCACAGCCTCTTGCATAAATTTTCCACGCTGCTGGACTAATTTCACAGCATCGCTGAACGCAACTACACCGGCGCATACCAATGCAGACCATTCGCCCAAGCTATGGCCCGCCATAAGCGCAGGTTGAATACCATTTTTTTCTTGCCATACACGCCAAACTGCAACACTCGCTGTTAATAATAACGGCTGCGTACGCTCGGTTAAATTAATTTCATCTTGCGCGCCAGCCTGCACCAGCGTCCACAAATCGTAACCCAAAACGTCTGATGCTTCGGCAAAGGTTTGCCCTACTATCGGAAATTCGGCCGCCAATTCGGCTAACATACCAATTTTCTGTGAGCCTTGGCCCGGAAATACAAAAGCAAGATGTTGATTAGTCATAGTGATTAAACGCTTCTCTTTTTACTAAAAATTAGTGATGTGTCAATAGATACTGGATCCGTGCAGGCACCTGCTGGATGACTTGTTCCCGAGCTACAATTAATGCGTGCATAAACGCTTTTGCATCCGCACCGCCATGGCTTTTGATAACAGTTTTTTGCAACCCGAGAAAACTCGCACCATTAAATGTCGATGGGTCCAATTCACGTTGCACACGCTTCAGCAGTGGCAACATCAATAGACTCAACATTTTATTGAAAAAATTTTGTTTTACGATTTTTGAAATTTTATCTGTAATGAATCGTGCTGTGCCTTCACTTGCCTTTAAAGCGATATTCCCGTGAAAACCATCGCAGACGATAACATCTACCATTCCGGTAAATATGCTATTTGCTTCAACAAAACCAACATAATTAATTCTCTCATCATGCTGCAAAAGTGATTGGGCCAACTTTAATACATCAGTTCCTTTTTGATGCTCAGTACCTATATTTAATAATGCAACTCGAGGAGCCTCATTGCTAGATACACGGGCAAGCACACTACCCATCAATGCAAATTGATGCAGATGCTCCGGAGGACAATTAATGTTGGCACCCAAATCCAACAAATAGGTGGTACCAACGTCAACCGGCATGGATTTACAGATAGCCGGACGTTCAATAGTCGGAAAAGTTTTAATTAAAAATTTGGCTATAGCCAGTAAAGCACCAGTATTGCCAGCGCTGACGCATGCATCAGCACCGTCATTACGCAAAATGTCCAACGCAACCCACATAGACGAATCTTTTTTCTGGCGCAACGCCAACAAAGGATCATCGCTCATGCCAACCACATCAGCAGCATGTATTAATGTAATACGTTCGTGCAATTTTTTGGATTTGGGAAAAAAAGACCGAAGCTGGGCTTCATTGCCGACCAGTGACAACTCCACGTCAGGGAATTGAGCCACAAACTTTTGCGAGGCGGAAATAGCAACGCGGGGACCTAAGTCCCCGCTCATAGCGTCAACCGCTATTCGAATTCTTGCCGACAAGGTGCAGTCGTCTTGAGTAAATAATTACTCGTCGCTGCCTTTGTCAATTACTTTACGACCACGGTAGAAGCCATCAGCAGTCACGTGGTGACGCAGGTGTTTCTCACCGCTAGTAGCGTCAACTGACAGGGTTGGACCAGTCAGGGCATCGTGTGAACGACGCATGTCACGCTTGGAACGAGATTTTTTGTTTTGTTGAACTGCCATGGTTTGCTCCTATTTACTGACTCATTGGAACCGAGGCGCCTCAGGATTTCGGCGAGCTCTTAAGTTGCTCCAACACTTGAAATGGGTTTTTCTCTTTTTTTACCTCAACCGGTTTACCACTAGAGTAAAGCTTACTGTCCAGACAGGGCTCTTCATGGTAGGCAACCGCAGGTAAACTCAACAGCAGTTCTTCTTCGACCATATCGTAAAGATCTGCTATTCCCTCACTGGCAATCCATGGGTCAAAGCGCTCCGGCAATGCCTTGGCAGCTTCTTCATCCCATACAATTGCAAGCGAGATACTGCTTTCAACAGGTACAGTTACGGGCTCAAGGCAGCGCTGGCAGACCAAAGTCAAGTCAGCACTCGCATTCCCGATAACTACCTTTTTCCTTTCTTCACTAATAGTAAATTCAAGTTTTACTTGAATTTCGCCATCCGAACTCTCCGTCGCTTCAACGACGCGCGGCAATTCAGCAACAGGGATAACGCCCTCCAAACACACGCCATGTTGGGCGAATTTTCGGGGATCTCCCTGCCGAGGCAGAACTTTGTTAGAAGGGGTCTTAAACATAAGCGCGCCATAATAGGGACATCGCTTTCAAGTGTCAAAGAAAAACTCGCCAAATAGCGCTATTTAGTGGGTTCAGCGTAAAATCACCCCCTATTTAGGGTTTACCCATCACTAAAAAAGCGACCAAGCCATGACCCCTAACAAAATACTACTTGCTTCAAGTTCAATTTATCGACGCCAATTACTAGGCAAGCTGGGTTTAAGATTTGAGTGGGAAAGCCCGGATATCGATGAAAGCCATCAAACCGCAGAACCTCCAGACTTGCTTGTGCGCAGACTGGCTGAAACCAAGGCCCGCCACCTTGCAGATCGCTATCCGCACCACCTGATTATCGGTTCCGATCAAGTAGCGACAATTGAGAACAAAATTCTAGGCAAACCATGTACTCACGATAATGCCTTCGCGCAATTAATCAGCTTCCGCAATCGAAAAGTTGTTTTCATGACCGGAATTTGTCTATTCAACCCAACCACAAACCGTACCCAAACGAGTGTCGAGACCTACACGGTTAAATTTCGCAATCTCACCGACACACAAATTGAAAATTACCTTCAACGCGAACAACCCTACGATTGCGCTGGCAGCTTTAAATCCGAGGGACTGGGAATTTGCTTGTTCGAGCAACTTGAAGGAAATGACCCGAATACATTGATAGGCCTACCACTGATTGCCCTCACCCGAATGCTGGCCAATGAAGGAATAGACCCCTTGGATCAATCCGCCAGCTTCTCCCAGGAAAGCAATTGATCAAATTGATCCAGGCATAATTCAGGTTGGTAACAGTGCAGGCGCCCAATATGGTGGGCACCGTAACTAACTGCAATACGCGGCATATCAATCCGGCGCGCCATTTCCATGTCATATTCAGTATCGCCAATCATTACAGCATCATTCGCATCCGCCCCAAATTCTCGCAACAACTCCTCCAACATTAAAGGATGAGGCTTGGAAGCGGTTTCATCGGCACAACGCGTGGCATCGAAAAAATCCGCCACACCCAGAACCCCAAAGATACGATCCAATCCCTTTCGGCTTTTTCCCGTCGCAATAGTCAAAGTGTGCCCTCCTCCCTTTAGACACAATAATGTATCCATAACACCTGGAAAAAAATCAGACGGACGAGCCTCATCGAGAGACAAAAAATGGGCCGCATAGGCATCACGCAAGCGCTGGCGATCGGGCAAACCAACCTCGGGGTATAAGTGATGGATAGCTTCCGGCAAACCCAAGCCGATAATGTTGTGAATATGGTGATCACCCAAGGGAACCCACCCCATATCTTGCGCCGCGAGCTGCATGGCCCTGGTAATTTTGGCTTTTGAGTCGCTCAGGGTGCCATCCCAGTCAAAAATAAACAGCAATTACTTTTCTCCTGGGCTATAAAGCAGGCAACTTGCTCAACGGGATTGCCAAATC
>JAJQJO010000184.1 GCA_021323495.1 Cellvibrio sp.
CGACTTGGCATCCCATAGATGCTCAAACATACCGTTGGCAAAACGCAGTGCCAGCAAGTTTTGAACTGTTTCTTTACCGAGATAATGATCGATACGGAAAATCGCGTCTTCGTCGAAATATTCGGCGATCTGGCTGTTGATCTCTTCCGCCGTCCTGGCGTCATACCCGAGCGGCTTTTCCACCACAACACGGGCGGTGGCGGTGATTAAATTGCACTCGTGCAAGTGTTTGCAACAAATGCTGAATACTGACGGTGGTGTGGAGAGGTAAAACACCCGCTGGCTGTTGCCGCCGGTGTTAAGCAGGTTTGCCAGGGCATCCCAATGCTCATCTTTGGTGCCGATATCGACAAATACCGGAAAGAGGCATTTCGCGAATTCATCCCAATCGGCCGCAACAAATTCATCGGCATTAAGGTGCTTTTCCGCTGCAGCGCGCACCTTATCTTTGTATTCGGCAACCATTTGGGTATTGCGGCAAGTCGGGATGATACGGGAGCCAGCAGCCAGGGAGCCTTCGCGATGGGCGCGGTAAAGGCCGGGAATCAACTTACGCAGAGCCAAATCGCCAGCGCCGCCAAAGATGACAAAATCAAATGCATCAAGCATGAGGGGTAATCCTGTTTGTGAATCTTGAAAAGTGGATTTACTTTTTAAAAACGAAGACCCCGAACACAGGTTCGGGGTCCGGGATTTAACGGGTTATCACCAGTTAAATACAGTAGCTCCTTCTTCAGCCAATCCAACTGTGGCACGCAGGGGCGCAAATAATTCGCGCCCCATACCATAGTGAACTGCTGTTAAATCACATTGGGCAGGTTGGCGGGAGCTTAGCTCCTCCTCACTGACCAGCAGTTGTAACGTGCCGGACTCAGCGTCCAACTCAATCATATCGCCATCTTTAATCAGGCCAATGGGGCCATTATCCAGGGCCTCGGGGGTCATGTGGATCGCAGCGGGAATCTTACCAGAGGCACCCGACATACGGCCATCAGTCAACAAGGCCACCTTGAAACCACGATCCTGCAATACTCCCAGCGGTGGCGTCAGCTTGTGCAACTCTGGCATACCACAGGCTTTCGGCCCCTGGAAGCGCACCACTGCAACAAAGTCTTTCTCCAGATCACCACGTTTAAACGCTACCTGGAGCTCCTCCTGGCTGTGGAACACAATCGCGGGAGCAACTACTTTACGATGATCAGGTTTAACCGCCGAAATTTTGATAACAGAGCGGCCAATATTGCCCTTGAGCAATTTCATGCCGCCTTCTGCTGCGAAGGGTTTGGCAACCGGACGCAGAACTGCATCATCAAGGCTTTCCACCACAGATTCACGCCAAACTACTTCGCCATTTTCTAAAAACGGCTCCCGGGTATAAGCCGCCAAACCAGTACCGCCCATGACGGTTTTAACATCATCATGCAACAAGCCGGCATTACGCAGTTCACGCATCAAAAAGCCCATGCCACCAACAGCCTGGAAGCGGTTTACATCAGCCAAACCATTGGGATAAATGCGGCACATGAGCGGAATTATATCTGAAATGTCAGACAAATCCTGCCAATCAATCAGCACCCCCGCAGCGCGGGCGATAGCAACAATATGCATCGCATGGTTGGTTGACCCACCGGTTGCCATCAAGCCAACAATACCGTTAATAATCGATTTCTCGGTCACTATATCGGACAGCGTCACAACATCATCGCGGGTAATACGCGCAAGCTGATGTACTGAAGCGCGGGTCAAAGCATCACGCAGCGGGGTATAGGGATTGATGAATGTACTACCGGGCAAATGGACGCCCATGATTTCCATCAACATCTGGTTAGTATTGGCCGTACCGTAGAATGTACAGGTACCCGCACTGTGATAAGACGCGCTCTCAGCCGCCAACAATTCCTTGCGCCCTACCTTACCCTCGGCAAAGAGTTGACGGGCCTTGGCTTTTTCGGCATTGGGCAGACCGGGCGTCATGGGGCCGGCAGGGATAAAAATAATCGGCAGTTGCCCAAACGACAGGGCACCCATCATCAATCCGGGAACAATTTTATCGCACACACCCAGACAGATAGCACCGTCAAACATGTCGTGCGAAAGTGCAATGGCCGTGCTCATCGCAATCACATCGCGGCTGAAGAGCGATAATTCCATCCCCGGAAAACCCTGGGTTACACCATCGCACATCGCTGGTACGCCGCCCGCCATTTGCGCGGTCATACCCATTTCTTTGGCAGCCGCTTTGATCGGCTCCAGATATTCGCCATAGGGAACATGGGCCGAGAGCATTTCATTGTATGCACTGACGACCCCCAGGTTAGCTGCCTGGCCTTCGGCCAGCGCTTCTTTATCAGAACTGTTGCAGGCAGCAAAACCATGGGCAAGGTTGGCACAACCCAGATGATGACGGGCGGGTCCTTTACTGCGGAATTTATTGACGCGCGCAAGATAGGCGGCACGGGTGTCGCGGCTACGGGCAATAATCCGCTCGGTAATTGCAACAAGTCTTGGATCTACGCTTAATACGTCAGTCATGGGAATACCATTGCTCTTGAGGCTGCATCTATCGCAAACCAGTGGGCTTGCGCATAATCGCGCCGGATACTTTGCCCGGCGCTCTGATTTGTATATCGCTTGATTTTCTACGTCCGGCTACTGCCAGTCGCCCATCAATCGTTAACAGTGTGTTTCGCTTTCGCACGCTTATAGAAATCAATCAAATTGCGTGTTGACGCATCGTGTTTCGGGTTGGTCTCTTTGGCCAGATCCAGCTCAGGTTGGATCCCTGCTGCCAGGACTTTACCGAGCTCCACCCCCCACTGATCAAACGAATGAATGCGCCAAATGATACCTTGAACAAAAATTTTGTGCTCATAAAGCGCAATCAAGGCACCCAGTGAGCGCGCATCAACTTTATTGAGCAAGAATGTATTGGTAGGGCGATTACCGCGATGCACTTTATGCTCCACAATTTCTTCAATACGCGCAGCACCCATCCCCTTGGCACTCAACTCGCGGCGCACCTGATCCGCATCAATTCCCAACATCAGCGCCTGGGTCTGGGCAAAGAAGTTGGCCATTAATGCATCGTGATGGCCGTCAACAGCAACAGTAGGTGCAATCGAGCCAATAAAATCAGCCGGGATAATATCGGTACCCTGGTGCAGCATTTGATAAAAAGCATGCTGTCCATTAATCCCGACTTCACCCCACACCAGCGGCACACTGCCATAACTGATTTGTTCGCCAGCCCAATTCACCGATTTACCGTTACTCTCCATCTCTGCCTGCTGCATATATGCAGGGAAACGGTGCAGGCACTGATCGTAAGGCAGTAACGCATGCGCTGGATAGCCGAGGAAATTGCGGTTCCAGATACCTACCAACGCCAGCATTACCGGAGCATTTTCTGCCAACGGAGCAGTCTGGAAATGCAAATCCATTTCATAAGCGCCTTGCAGCAACTCATCAAACAATTCATAACCGAGGGACAACACAATCGGTAAACCAATGGCCGACCAGAGTGAGAAGCGGCCACCGACCCAATCCCACATATCAAAAATATTTTCTTCGGCAATACCGAATGCAGTCACCAATTTGCGATTGGTCGATACCGCCACAAAGTGTCTGGCAATGGCTGACTTGTCCCCTGCCGCCGCCATAAACCACTGTTCGGCAGTGCGCGCATTGGTCATGGTTTCTTGCGTGGTGAAGGTTTTGGAAGAAATAACAAACAGTGTGGTTTCAGGATTCAAACCCTCCAATACCTCAGCGATCTGTACGCCGTCAATATTGGAGACAAAGTGCATATTAAAGCGTTTATCGCTATAGGCCTTGAGCGCCTCGCATACCATCAACGGACCGAGGTTGGAACCGCCGATACCAATACTGACGATGTCAGTAATCGTCTTGCCGGTAAAACCAATCCAATCGCCCGAGCGCAATTTTTCGCTCAATTTGCGCATCCGTTCCAGCTCGGCGTTAATTGCCGGACGCGCATCGGCTGCATCAATCACTACAGGTCGGGAAGATTTATCACGCAGGGCAACGTGCATAACCGCACGGTCTTCAGTGGCATTAATATGTTCGGCAGCAAACATCTTGCCACGCCAGCTTTCAACATTTGACTCTTTCGCCAGCGCAAGTAGCGCAGCTTTGGTTTCATCAGTTATCAAATTTTTGGAGTAGTCGAACAGCAGATTGGATAATTGCAGGGAGAACTTGTTAAAACGTTTATCATCAGCAGCAAACAAATCTTTGAGATGTCGGGACTTCATTTGCGCCGCGTGGGCAGCCAGGGTTTTCCAGGAGGGTAAATCGGTAGGACGCACATCAGGGTTAGTCATTTCTACTCCACAAACAAAAATGTATAGGTGATACACCTAACAAGTGGTTGATTTCTATTCTGCTAGTTTTGAGTCCGACCCGACTCCGACAAGTATAAAAGGATAACCTTCCTACCAGTTTCAAAGTTATATGCTTACCATCCTAGAATTAAGCCTTTAAGCGCAAACCAAACCAAGAAGTCACTGATCGGCTGACATTATAAAAATAGAATCGGCAACCGGCACCCGCTGACAACATAAAAACGACGTTAAAATAGGCGTGAATTGCGCTGCTCAAAAAGGCCGCTATGATAGGCAGATGGGTTTTGGGTGTCAATTAAAGCGCAACAGCTGCAAGTGCGGATTGGCTGCAGGATCCAAGTGGAACCAGCGCTAATCGCCCAGTAAATCGCGCCATGACAAATAACCTCGAATCAGTAGATCCCTTATGCAAACGAATAAAAACAGCACAGTACATTGCGGAATCATTGAAGGTTTTTTTGGCCGCAGCTGGAGCTGGGAGGACCGAAAAAATTACGCGGAATTTCTCGCACTAAATCAGTACAACTTTTACATCTACGCACCAAAAAGCGACAAATATTTACGCAAGTACTGGCAGCAAGATTGGCCGGACGAAATAAAAAAACAACTATTGGGCTTGCGCCAGGTTTATCGCACAGCAAATGTACAATTTGGTATTGGCCTTAGCCCTTATGAACTCTATCTGGACTATTCACAGAGTTCACTCAAACAGTCCCGCGACCGGCGCGCACTGCTGAACCAGCGCATCGAACAAATCAATCGATTGGAGCCAGACATCCTGTGCATCCTATTCGACGATATGCGTGGCGATATCCCCGGCCTGGCGCAAATCCAGACTGACATAGCCCATCAGGCAGCTACTATCAGCAATGCAAAAAAAATAATTTTTTGCCCCACGTATTACAGCTTCGATCCGGTATTGGAGAAGGTATTCGGCACAATGCCGGAGAATTATTGGCAAACTTTTGCACAACAGCTGGATAAAAATATCGACATATTCTGGACCGGTGAAAAAGTTTGCTCAACTAACTACCCTGCCGAGCATCTTGCCCAAGTTGCTGAATTAATCGGCCGCAAGCCTTTTTTATGGGACAACTACCCAGTCAATGACGGTGCCGTAAAATCGAACCTGTTGCAGCTGCGCGCATTTGATCGAAGCCACAGCCAATTAGCAGATAAAGTAGCAGGCCATGCCGTAAACCCCATGAACCAGCCATGGTTATCGCAAATTCCACTGGCCAGTTTGCCATTGGCCTACCGGGAAAAAGAAAATTACTCAGCCGATGTTGCTTTTACTACTATCAGCAAAAATCTCTGTGGTAACAAATTGGCCGAACAATTATCACAGGATATTAATTTGTTGCAGGAGCGAGGCCTGAAAAATCTCAGCGCACAAGAGCGACTGGCCCTCAAAACTATTTACCAGGGTTTTGATAGCCCTTATGCGCAAGAAATAGTTGCCTGGTTAAACGATGAATATCAGTTTGATCCCGCCTGTTTAACCGAATAGCTGCATTTATCTCACGCCAGGACAGACTGAATCCAACGCGACATGGATTCAATCTGCTCCATACAGACCGTGTGCTCCATTGGATAGGACTCATAATTCACTTTGCAACCACGATCGTGCAAATAGCGATAAGCGCGCTGCCCCAACGCCTCATTGACAATCGGATCGCGGCTGCCGTGCTGGATTAATATCGGTGTATGTTGATTAGCGGGATGAATATTGGCGCTGGCATGGGTCGCAAAATAACTCGACAAAATTAAAAAGCCAGCCAGGGATTTTTCATACGTCAGGCCTGCGTGATATGCAACCGCCCCGCCTTGGGAAAAACCCACCAATATAATTTTTTCACTGGCCACTCCACGTGCAATTTCACGTTCGATTAATCGCCGTACTGCTTCAGCGCTGGCAATCAATTGCGACTCATCAACCTTGCGCTCCAGATTCATCTCCAGAATATCGTACCAGGCGGGCATGATATAACCAGCATTGATCGTAACGGGAATTTGCGGTGCATGAGGAAATACAAAACGCACAGATAAATCCTTGGGCAAACGCAATTCTGGCACTAAAGGTGCAAAATCATGTCCGTCTGCCCCCAAACCATGAAGCCAAATTACACTAGCACCGACCGGAAGTTGCGGCTGATTTAGTTTTTCAACACAAGGTAAATATTCCATAGGATTCTCTTTTACTAAAATTTTGTTTAATTTTTGTTCAAAATAAATAGTGATGTGTAATATTGCTGACAATTACCCAATTGAGCAAGCGCACCGATACGCACAACTAGCAAAATAACACTACACTTGTTTCAAAGGCTCAAAAATCAATAAGTCCCGGAACTATCTGCATCATTGATGCTAAGGAATATTATGAGTTACCTGAATCCCAACCAACCCAAAGAAGCAAGCGTTTACAAAACCGTAAGTGCCCTGATTGCCCCCATCGATCAACTGAATGTGCTTTCCAAAGTAGAAGTCGCAAAGCTACTGGATTCGAGCCAAAGTGGCCTGTATAAATTATTTCGCAGTTGTGCACTTGCGGTGCTCAATACCGGCAACGATCTCGACG
The DNA here is from genome assembly GCA_021323495.1 of Cellvibrio sp. GTDB lineage: Bacteria > Pseudomonadota > Gammaproteobacteria > Pseudomonadales > Cellvibrionaceae > Cellvibrio. The sequence goes on from JAJQJO010000184.1 coordinate 6,943, forward strand.
ATGGTAAGGAATTGCTGGAACGCTACAAAGATTTTGATATCAGTATCGTACAGGAAGAGCGCGGCATAAAACTCGCCGTAAAAAATGCACCGGCCAACGCGTTTGTCGATGGAAAAATGATTCGTGGTATTAGCGAACATTTATTCACGGTATTGCGCGATGTGATTTATAACAACGATGAACTCAATCGCAACCCAAAATATAACGTGCAGACATCGGAAGGTATTACCGATGCTGTGTTCCACATGCTGCGCAACGCCAATTTATTAAAAGCTGGCCTCGATCCAAATCTGGTCGTCTGCTGGGGCGGTCACTCGATCAACCGGATTGAGTATGACTACACCAAAGAAGTAGGCTATCAATTGGGCCTACGCGGTTTGGATATATGTACCGGTTGTGGTCCAGGCGCGATGAAAGGCCCAATGAAGGGGGCAACTATCGGTCATGCCAAACAGCGCATAAATAACGGCCGATATATCGGCATTACCGAACCAGGCATCATTGCAGCTGAAGCACCTAACCC
>JAJQJO010000185.1 GCA_021323495.1 Cellvibrio sp.
TGATTTGATTGCTGAAGGAAAAATGGCGGCGAGCGACTTCCCGGATTTCAAAACCTTTAATGGTATTCGTGCAGTCACTGAAACCGAGTGGATTGATGGTGTGCAATTTGATGCAACCAAACCAAACGAATATCTGACCAAATTTAAAATTGGTTTGAAAGGCGACGAGAAAATTTAATTGCCCCGGTGTAGATAACAATCGTCATAACGCTTGCTGAAATTATAAGCCCCGCCCACTCACTTACGGATAAGAGTGACGACCAGGCGGGCATCTCCAGAGGAAACGATCATGAGCAACAAATTAGCTACATTGAAATTCGAACAGATCAAAGCCGTCAAATGGCGCGATGTCCTGATCGGCATATTGATGCCTATGGTCGGCATACTCTTTTTTATTTTGCTGTGGCATACCGCAGCACCCAACATCAATACATCGCTGGGTGATTTCCCCCAACCCAAACAAGTATTCGAGCAATGGGGCAACCTGGTTGACGAATACAATACCGAGCAGGAACGCGAAGCAGTGTTTTATGATCGCCAGGAAAAACGCAATGCAGAATTACTCGCGCAAGATCCCGCGGCCAAAATCGATGCGCGCGAATTTAACGGCCGCCCAACTTTTTTTGACAAAATCAAAACCAGTTTGGTTACAGTACTCTCCGGCTTTTTTGTTGCATCAGTGATCGCTATCCCGCTGGGAATTGTGATCGGCCTGAGCCAGCCGCTCTATAGCGCATTCAATCCGTTAATCCAGCTATTCAAACCGGTATCTCCCCTCGCCTGGTTACCGCTGGTAACGATTGTTGTGAGTGCCGTCTACGTTTCTGATTCGCCAATGTTTTCCAAGTCCTACATTATCTCGTTACTCACCGTGAGCTTGTGTTCGCTCTGGCCAACCATGATCAATACCGCCGTAGGTGTCGCTGGTGTAAGTAAAGATTTGATCAACGTCAGCCGCGTATTGCGCCTTGGGTGGTTTACCCACGTGATGAAAATTGTATTGCCTTCCGCCATCCCGATGATGTTTACCGGCCTGCGTATTTCGCTCGGCATCGCCTGGATGGTGTTGATCGCCGCTGAAATGCTTTCGCAAAATCCCGGCCTTGGAAAATTTGTGTGGGATGAATTCCAGAATGGCTCATCCGATTCACTGAGCCGTATTTGCCTCGCCATCCTGGTCATCGGCCTGATCGGATTTTTACTCGACCGCATCATTTTACTGCTGCAAACCTACGTGAATTGGGACAAGAGTGCGGTCGTGCGTTAAGTGGCCGATTGAATAGGCCGTCAATAGAAACATCAGAACCAGATCAATTGTTTGCCCTGATTGAACACTCATTATTTTTATTACTAGCAAGTAATAACAGAGGAAAAAAACATGAGCCAGATCCATCTTGAGTTGACCAGAGTCGGTATTGAATTCCCGACCCCCAAAGGCCCTTTTTGTGCGCTGCAAAATGTGGATTTAAAAATTAAAAAAGGTGAATTTGTATCGCTCATCGGCCATTCGGGCTGCGGCAAATCCACTGTGCTGAATATCGTTGCCGGTTTGTATCAGGCCACCACCGGCGGAGTGGTGTTGAATGGCCGCGAAGTAAATGAACCAGGCCCCGAACGCGCCGTGGTGTTCCAGAACCATTCATTGTTGCCCTGGCTCACCGCGTACGAAAATGTGGAGCTGGGCGTAAAACGGGTTTTCAGAGGCAAAAAAACCAGGGCCGAGATGCGCGAATGGATTGAACACAACCTGGAATTGGTCCATATGACCCATGCGATTCACAAACGTCCGGATGAACTCTCCGGTGGTATGAAACAACGTGTGGGTATCGCACGCGCACTGGCAATGGAACCACAAGTGCTGTTGATGGATGAACCCTTCGGCGCGCTGGACGCTTTGACTCGCGCCCACTTGCAGGATTCACTCATGGAGATCCAGAACGAGCTGGGCAATACCGTGATTATGATTACCCACGATGTGGATGAGGCCGTACTCCTCTCTGACCGTATCGTCATGATGACCAACGGCCCGGCGGCAACTGTCGGTGAAATCCTTGATGTCACCCTGGAGCGTCCGCGCAATCGCCTGGAACTGGCGGATAACGTCGAATACAACCACTATCGCTCGGCAGTGTTGCGCTTTCTCTACGAGAAACAAAAAAAGATTGAATCCATCGACGCCAAACGCGCTGAAAAACAACTCGACAAAGACGCAGCCGGAAAGGCGAAAAGCGTCGCCTGATCCTGTGCCTACCGATCCTGTGGCGGCGCGCCACCACAGGTCGGTCGCGCGGACTTGACCTCTGTTTGCCCCGGCTTGCCGGGGCTTTTTTATGCCCAAATAAACGCCGTTTCCGCCCATCAAAACTGCAAACTCACACAGACGAACATTAAACGCCCATGTTGCTCATTTTTTGAATGGCACATTTTTCATCCTTGGTATATATTATGCAGCATATTTAGATGACACCCATCCGTGATGGACCACGCACTTCTGGAAACAAGGCGCGAACTCCATGCAACAAGCCATTAATAAACCCTACCTGCTCATGACCTCGAAACTGGAACTCCCTCCAGTCGAAGAGACAATTCCCATTCTGGAACTACGGTCACTCAATGAGTTAACACCCGCTGCGCTGCAACCCCAGCCGCACGAGCAGACCCAAGCGGGGGAAATCACCTCAACCTATGCGGATTTGATTGTTGATTACCTCAAACAACTGGGGATAGATACTGTGTTTGGCGTGCCGGGCGGCGCCATCGAACCTTTGCTCAATTCACTCGCCCGCAGTGAGCGCAATGGCGGGCCGCGCCTTGTAGTGGCGCGCCATGAATGCGGCGCTGCCTTTATGGCCGATGGCTACGCGCGGGAGACCGGCAAAATGGGCGTGGTCTGCGCCACTACCGGGCCGGGTGCAACCAACCTGATCACCGGGGTTGCGTCGGCCCTGGCGGACGAAGTGCCCATGTTGGTCATTACCGCCCAGACCCCGCTGCCAAAGTTCGGCAAGCGCGCGCTCCAGGAATCCAGTTGTACTGCAATCGATACCGTGGGCATGTTCCGCTACGTCACCGAATTCAATACGCTGGTATCACACCACGAACAGCTGGAAAGCAAACTGGTCTCCGCGATTATGGCTGCCCATCGCAAACCGAATGGACCGGTACACATCAGCATCCCCGCCGATGTCCTGCGCGCACCAGCAATAATCAATGCCCACATCCATAGCGACTTGCTGGTGCACGATTTCGCCATGGCTGACGATTCCGCGATCGCCCGCCTGTGCGAGAAACTGGGCAAGGTCGATAACATTGTGATGTATATCGGCAATGGTGTCGGCAAGGCCAGCAAGCAGATTATGGAATTTATCGAGCTGACCGGCGCCGCATTTGTCACCGGCCCAATGGGGAAAACCTGGGTTGATGAACACCATCCACTCTATCGCGGAGTGTTCGGCTTTGCAGGGCACGAGAGCGCCAAACAATTGCTGCAAAACCCGGCAGTGAATTTGATCCTGGCGGTGGGAACCGAGCTAGGTGAATTAGGCACTAGCGGTTGGAAAGATGATTTGCTCAATACCAAGCTGATCCATATAGATTCATCCATAGAACATTTCACCCGCTCACCTATGGCGAACCTGCACGTGTTCGGCAATATCGATGTGATTTTTGATCGGCTGGTCAAAAGTGTGCGTGAAGTGCGCAAATGGGGGCGCCGCTGGCAAACACTGCCAGGCGCCGCAGAGAAAAATGCCAATGGTGGCTTCTTTAGCCTCAATGAGCCGGAACAATGCTACTCCAATGCCAGCCCGGTAAAACCCCAGCGCCTGATGTGTCACCTCGCAGGTGCGCTGCCTGATAACACCCGTATTTTTGTCGATGCCGGCAATGGTTGGTCATGGGCAACCCATTACCTAACCCGCGCTAACAGCGAGGGTTTGTATCGTATCGCCATGGGATATGGCGCTATGGCCTGGTCAATCGGCGCTGCAATCGGGTCGGCTATCGGCAACCGCGCTGTGCCGACCCTGTGCATTGTGGGCGATGGTTCGTATCTGATGAGCGCACAGGAGATTACCGTCGCCGCACAACAAAAATTGCCGGTGATTTTTTTGGTATTGAACGACTCCGCAATGGGCATGGTGATGCACGGGCAAAGGCTCGGACAGCAGGAGTCCATTGGCTGGGAATTAAACGAAGTCAATTACGCCTTGATGGCGCAGGCGATGGGCGTGGAAGGCATTGTCATTGATTCACCCGCACAATTGGATGCACTGGATTACAACGCCCTCTTCCAAAAGAATGGTCCGACCCTGCTTGATGTGCGCATTGACCGCAATGAAATTCCACCGATGGGCGACCGGATCAAAAGCCTGGCGGTCAATGGCTCGGCAACGCCGGGAGGCTAATAACAATCGGATTGGTTATGTGGGAAGGTGATAACAAAAAAAGCACTCCGGGCGGATGATAAGTCGCATCTATGCTAGGCTAAAAGGATATTAATCCGGAGGCTTTTGAGTGTTAACTGATAACACTAATTTCAATCAATCCAATTCGCCTATTAACCTCCTTATCGTTAATAACGATCCTTCAGCACTGGCCGCGATTAATGCCTGCCTGAACGCGGCTAACCTGAATAATCTGCTCAGTGTTGATTCCGCGCAAAAAGCACTGCGGATCCTGCGTCAGCAAACCATTGATGTAATGATTGTTGACGTTGATACCGCTGACCTTGATGGTTGGCGGCTGTCGCGCCTGGTGCGGAGCGGGATACTTCACTGCCGTGCGGATATGCCGATCATTATTATCGCGAGCACCTGGTGCGAGCGCATTGCCGAAGTCACCGCGCGCGAATATGGCATCAACCAATTGCTGCCGCTGGAACATTTGGAGCAATTGCCCCATCTGGTGCGACGACTTGCACACAGCCAGCACACCAGCGCGCCCAAACCGCGTTTGCTGGTAGTGGAAGACGAACCGGACACGGCCGATTTAATCAAACGCGTACTGGCCGCTTCATTTGAAATTGACATCGCCAGTGAAGGTGACGAAGGCCTCAGGGCCTGGATAGACGGGCGGCATGACCTGGTGCTGCTGGACGTAATGCTCCCGAAATTATCGGGGCGCGATATTTTGATTGAAATCCAGAGTATCGATTCAAACCAGCCCGTAGTGATAATGACTGCGCATACCACTATCGACCAGGCAGAAGAATTAATGCTATTGGGTGCAGTTGATTTTTTACCCAAACCTTTTCGCGCTGAACAATTGCGCAAAGTCTGTGATATCGCCATCCATCGCGATGATTTTTTAGTGAGCAACGCGCAATTTGCCGCGCAGGTCAGAAATCTGCAAGAGCGCGAGCAAGCCTATCGCCTGCTTTACGAAAACCATCATCAATTACTCGATGACTTACAATCGGTAGTGATGGAACTGGATGCAGATTTTACGATTTGTTATCTCAATCGCGCCTGGGAAACCATGATGGGTTTCACCATCGACGAGTGCCTCGGCAAGCCGCTGGAAAGATTTATCGCACCGGAAGATGTAGCGCAGTTCTCCCTGTTCAAAAATAAAATCCGCGCTGCATTGAGGCAACATAAGCCCTGCCCGGAAATAGAGCTTTGCCTGAGCAATAACCGCCACCAGAAATTGTGGGCGCAATTAAAAATCAGCCGTTCCAGTAATGCCAGACAGCAACAGAGCAACCTGACCGTGTGCCTGGATAACATTACTGAACGGCGCGAATCGCAAGAACAACTCAAATATCTGGCGATGCATGATTCATTGACCGGACTTTACAATCGCCACTTTTTTGAAACCACACTCGCGCAATTAACTGCTGACTCTGTACGCAACAATCGCCGGCATGCCCTCGTCTATCTGGACCTGGACCATTTCAAAGTGATCAACGATACCTTTGGCCATCAAAAAGGTGATGAAGTACTGCGTGAAATGTCGCATTTGCTCAGCAAGCGCATTCGCGGTGCCGATATCCTCTGCCGCCTGGGTGGCGATGAATTTGCTATTTTATTGCGCGATATCCAAGCCAGTGAAGCCCATGAGTTTGCGCGCAGCATCCAGCAAATTATCGGTGAATTCAGTTTCCAGATGCACGAGCAGCGCGTTAATCTCGGCAGCAGCATTGGTCTTACCTTGATTGATGGCAGCACCAACAATGCTGAAGAACATTTAATGCGTGCCGACATCGCCCTGTATGTGGCCAAGGGGCGCGGACGTAACCTGATCCATCAATACGACCCGCTCGATAGTGAAAGTGATGAACTGCGTCATTCGATCAACATGTCGCAAAAAGTGCGCAAAGCCATTGCCGATGACCGTATGACACTTTATTTCCAGCCGATTTTTGATGTTAAAAATAATAAAGTCTCGTATTACGAGGCCTTGGTGCGGCTGATAGAAACCGATGGGCGGATTATCGGCCCCAATAATTTTATCCCGGCACTTGAAGCCGCTGGCGAAATGCATTTGCTGGATCGCTGGATAATTAAATTGGCGATCAGCCAACTTAAAGAGCATCCTGAATTGATCCATATTGCGATCAACCTTTCTGCGCAAGCATTCAAGGATGATAATCTGGTGCCGATAATCCTTGAGAATTTAAAAGAATCCGGTGTTAATCCCAAACGTATTACCTTTGAACTAACGGAAAGCGCAAGCCTGTTTAATTTGCAGATAACCCAGCGGGTTATCGCCGAGCTCCACAAATTAGGCTGCAGTTTTTCAGTGGATGACTTTGGTTCCGGCTTCAGCAGTTTTGCCTATTTAAAAGATCTACCCGCGGACTACATTAAATTGGATGGCTCCTTTATCCAAAACCTGCACCGCGATAAAATCGACCAGACGCTGGTGAAATCCATGATCCAGGTTATTCAGGCATTGGGTAAAAAAGCAGTGGCAGAATATGTCGAGAATGAAGCGATTCTCGAGATTTTAAAAACCATGGGCATTGATCTTGTACAGGGTTACCACATCGGCCATCCATTGCCGATAGAGGAATTATTTTCCCGGCAGGCGGTCGGTTAATCGCTCCATAATTGCAGAGAAAATAAAAAGTAATTAGTCGGGCACCGGACGTGCCGCTGCGCCCTGATAATCAATATCGGTACAGCGCAGCGGTAAAAAAGTATCGGGTGGACGATGGTAGGTATCCAGATAACAGGCGGTTACGCCACTGGCGACCATAACTGCAAACATTCGATAGACTTCTTGTGGCGAAAATCCCTGATCCGATAAGAATGCGGACATATAGCCATTAATGTTCATCCCCTCATCAAATTCGCGCATTAATACTTTTTCAATTTCATAAGCCAACAATAAATGCGGCCCGATTTTAAAGCCTAATTTTTTTGCATATTTTTCCATCGCCTCGAGGCGTTCATCGCCTTTGGCGATTGGACGAAT
>JAJQJO010000002.1 GCA_021323495.1 Cellvibrio sp.
ATCCAAACACCTGGCGGTTAACATGCAACAGCAAACGCAAAGCAATTGGTGCTGGGCAGCCACATCCACCAGCGTCTCGCATTTATAATGGTTTTACAGCACCTGGACCCAATGCAAAGTCGCCAACGCCGAATTGGGACACACCGATTGCTGCACAGCGCCGGTACCTTCGCCCTGCAATGTACCTTGGTATCTGGACCGGGCACTGACCCGAACCAACAATTTTGTCAGCATCTCCGGGCCAGCAACTTTCGCTCAAGTGCGCGCCGAAATAGATGCCGGTCGGCCAGTAGGCGCACGAGTGGGCTGGAGTGGAGGAGGTGGTCACTTTATGGTGATCTATGGTTACAGTATTGTGCTCGGCGTAGAGTATCTGGACATAGATGACCCTATTTATGGTAAAAGCCACATCACCCTGGATGAGTTCTCACATAACTATCAAGGCAGTGGTACATGGACGCACACCTATCTCACCAAGAGTTATTTTAAAATGCCCATCAAATTCTATGAATTGCGCGAGCCGATTCTGCATCTGATTTGGGAAAAACGCCCACTCTTGCAAGTTAAAAATAGCCTGATACTTACTGGCAAACTTCAAGAGGCACTGCAAGAAAATACGACTACCGTAGGTACGGCTCATCGAGTTCATATTTTAGGACTGGATGCCCTGGCTACTGGCAGCACACCAGACAAAATACATAATTTCGTCCGCGTATTTGAAACTGAAAAAGGAGCGCCCAGCGCTTTCTTTGACGTGAATGACGGCGATGCACCACGGGTTATACAGATGTCTACCGCTACTCAACCACTAAAATTATTCAGCAAAGGTATTGAACAAGCATTAACGCAAATAGAACGTAACAATGTGGAGTGTGAATTAAAAATCCTCAAAATCCCTGCACTCAACTTTGAAGCTGTCTGGGCAGACTTTGACGGCGCAGAAAAGGATTTTGTAGTGCCCTTATATAGTGTTGGCAAATTAGAGGCTCATAAACCTGTAGCTTTGGATGAGGCTATGGTTGGGTTGCAGGAAAGCGCACGTGCCCTTGTCAATATGGATGACACTATGGGTGCCTAGGCTCCATCTCTGGTTTATTATAAACACATCTTTTTAAAAGAACATTTTTCTGCCCGCGAACTGTGGGCGTTTTTTTGGAAAAAAATCAGCTCATCACATCATTTTTAATAATTCTTTTAAATCGCTGACATGGCGACGGCTGATCACAGGACGCAACTCGGTATCGGCCAAACGTACCTGGTACTGCCCCTGCGCATTGCGTTCCAATGCTTCAATGTGTTTCACCGCCACCAGGGAATTGCGATGCACACGCACGAACCGCGCACCAAATTCTTCTTCCAATTCTTTTAAGGTTTCATCGAGCAAATGCTCGCCATTGCGATGATAGACAGTGACATATTTATGGTCAGCGAGAAAATAACGCACATCTTCCAGCGGAATTAATTCAACCTCACTGGTTTTAACAGATAACCCACTGCATTGGTACCAAAGGCATCCAGCGCATATTGGTCAAAGGCAGTGCAAAAAATAACTGCAGGTGCATCTTCCAATTCGGCAATATCCTGCGCGAGACTTAAGCCGTCGCGGCCGGGCATGCGGATGTCGAGCAGCACTATATCCGGGTCATTGCGCGTGATGGCAGCCAGTGCGTCTTCGGCATTGTCGGCCTCGGCAACCACACAGAAGCCATCGATTTTTTCCACCATGCGCAACAGGCGCTGACGCGCGAGGGTCTCATCGTCAACAATCAGGATATCCATCGTTACTCTCTCATTCTCTTAAGCCCAGGCTCTGCTTTTAAAAAAAATAAACGCACGCTTTTAATACCGGTCCATGCTATCGATTTTATGTCACACCGTTAACGGACAAAAAATATAGGTCGTAAATAGGCCATTCTCTGCACTGCTGGACAACCGCGCCGCCGTGCCAAAATGCGCGGTCAAGCGGCGCCGGATATTATCCAGCGCCATGCGGTTGTGACGCGCCGAGGCATCACTTTGGTGATTATTCTTTTTGGCCAATAAATAGGGGTTAATGATCACGATGCTGAGCTGCTTGTCATTTTGCGATACCTTCACGGTAATTTTTCCGCCTTTGGGCAGCGGTTCTATCCCATGAAAAATTGCGTTCTCTACCAATGGCTGCATCATCAAACTGGGAATTTTTAACTTCGGATTGTAACTGCCAATTTGCCAATCCAACTGTAAACGCCGCCCCAGGCGCAATTGTTCTATATCGAGATAGTGCTTGCATAATTCCAACTCGCGTTCCAACGGGATCAACGTCGGCTCCGCCAGGCTGGCGCGAAACAATTCTGATAAATCTTCCACTACGCGCTCGGCTGTGTCCGGATCAGTCGCAATCAAACTCGCGATCGAATTCATACTGTTAAATAAAAAATGTGGGCGGATACGCGACTGCAACGCCTGGATACGCGCCTGCATTTCTGCCTGTTGCTGGTTGCGCAATTGCTGTTGCAGATACAGATAGCGCAGTAAAATGCCCGATAAAATCGCGGCAATCACCATATTATTGAGCAGCAACCAACCATCAAAGCGAAATGCTTGCCCATCCATAAACGCCATGCCGCTAGCGCCATAAATAATCCACTGCCCAGCCACACAAAGTACCAGGGTAATCGCCAATACCAAGGCATAAGTGGTGCAACCTGCGCGCACGTGGTCTTGCCGCCCTAACCAAAAGCGCAAGCGGCAGAGCGCAATCGCGCTGAACACCACAATCCACTGCACCTGCACTGAAATAAGGGCCAACTTGTCCCAACTAAAATGCTGCAGGCCAGAGGATGCACTGATCGTTAACAGCACCGCGAGCAGCTCGGCCACCAGCACCAGCAGGAATACTGACTGACTGCTGCACAAATCCGGCAAAAACGGATTGGCTGGCTCAGCGGGCACAGGGCGCTGCGCCTTGACCTTGGTATTCGTGGTCCTGGAATTAGAGGCCTGGGTACCGGCAGCCTTGGTGCTGTTCATTAAGGTCTTCTTTATCCGTGTTTTAATAAGTCTTTGAATAGGCATTCGGCTATAATGCGCGGCCTGCGGTGCCAAGGCCAGTTATGTATTGCGTCGCCCCCGGGTTGCGATGCCGATATCAATGGTAGCCTAATCGCGCCCGACATCTCTTTCATTATTTCCAGTTTGTGGACACATGCTCATGAGCCAAAACGATCAGCCTATCAAACCCTGGGGCGGCCGCTTCAGTGAAGCCACCGACGCTTTTGTCGAGCGTTTTACCGCCTCCATTGGTTTTGATTACCGCCTCTATCATCACGACATTAATGGCTCCATCGCCCATGCCACCATGCTCGCCAAAGTAGGCGTGCTGACCGACGCCGAGCGCGACCAGATCATCACCGGACTGGAAGAGATCCGTGCAGAAATCGTCGCTGGTAAATTCACCTGGTCGGTGAGCCTTGAAGATGTGCATATGAACATTGAAGCGTTGCTGACCCAGCGCATCGGCATCACCGGTAAAAAACTTCATACCGGACGCTCACGCAACGATCAAGTTGCCACCGATATCCGCCTCTATTTGCGCGACGAAATCGATGCAATCGCCAAAGAGTTAACCCGTTTGCAACGAGGCTTGTTGCAAGTTGCTGAAGCCAATGCCGACACCATCATGCCCGGCTTTACCCATTTGCAAACGGCACAGCCAGTCACTTTTGGCCATCACCTGTTAGCCTGGTTTGAAATGTTGCAACGCGACTATGGTCGCCTGCAAGACTGCCGCAAGCGCGTTAACCAATCACCGCTGGGCGCTGCTGCACTCGCCGGCACCACCTACCCCATCGATCGCGCCTACACTGCGCAACTACTGGGTTTTGATGCACCGACCGAAAACTCGCTGGATTCGGTAAGCGACCGCGACTTCGCCATCGAATTCGCTGCCTTCGCCAGCATACTAATGATGCATTTATCGCGCGCGAGCGAAGAACTGGTGCTCTGGACCTCATCGCAATTCAGCTTTATCGATTTGCCGGACCGCTTCTGCACCGGTTCCTCGATCATGCCGCAAAAGAAAAACCCCGACGTGCCTGAACTGGTGCGCGGCAAAACCGGCCGTGTTTATGGCCATTTGACTGCACTATTGACGTTGATGAAATCCCAACCTTTGGCTTACAACAAGGATAACCAGGAAGACAAAGAGCCGGTATTTGATGCCATCGATACAGTCAAAGATTGCCTGCGTGCCTTTGCCGATATGGTGCCCGCAATCCAGCCCCGTAAAGAGAAAATGTACGAAGCCGCCAAACGCGGCTTTTCGACCGCGACCGATCTGGCGGATTACCTTGTCCGTCGGGGCGTACCTTTCCGCGATGCGCACGAGATTGTCGGCAAGTCAGTAGCTTACGGAGTGCAAACCGGTAAAGACCTGTCCGAGATGAGCCTGGCCGAGCTGCAACAATTCTCTACCGTAATCGAGCAGGATGTGTTTGCAGTGTTGACGCTGGAAGGTTCAGTCGCCGCGCGTAACCACATTGGTGGCACAGCGCCGGCACAAGTCAAGGCGGCTGTTGGCCGTGCCAAAGCGAGTATGGAAAGCCGTAGATAAATCACCTCTTCCAGCCTGAAAAAGCCGCCCTTTGCACTAAAGAGGCGGCTTTTTATTTTATGATCTATAACTATCTGGCACGAATAGTCAGGGTCTCAGCCCGATATTTAATCAATCCAGATGCCCGGCGTCGACATCAAAATCATCACCTTATTCCCACTATCCGCTAGTATTCATACCAATATCGACTAGCCTTTAGGTTTGGCACACTGTTTTTTTGTCCGGACCAATACCGAGGCGCAATTAAAGGGATGGGTAACAAATCATTGCATTCAGGCGAGACTGAAGAAGCACTGGCAGCCAAAATTCAGCTGCTGGAGGATGAGCTTGTGTCTCTGAAACAGACTCTACAAACCCAAAATGCCATGCAACAATTGCGCGCCGCTGCAGCGGGAAAGCCGGAAAATGACACCGGGCTGGAAGCCCCGGCACCCAGTATCAGCAGCAAAACCAAACTGGCCGAAGGACCAATCTTTGATGAAACCTGGGTGATGGAAACACTCAAGTTCCTGGTCAAACAACAGCATGCAACCAGCACCTCACAAGTACTAACGCAGGTCGGCAGGTCATTGGATTTGCGCGAAATTGGCCTTTGGGGCTGGGATCCACATACCAGCAGTGTCGATCTGTTGAACCAGTGGGCAGCGCCGGATCTGGGTGACGCTACACGCCAGTATCTCCAATATCCCGACTGGCTATATTTTTTGCTCAAACCCGAATCCAGTTACTTTCGCCACTTGCGCGATGGCGCTCCCCTGGTGCTCACCGCGACCGACCACGATTTGGCCGACGCCACCCAAGGCCTGCGCACGCTGGATATTTATAACAGCCTGATAATCCCCCTGTGCGAACAAACCCAGCTGCGTGGTTTTATGACCCTGCACCGCGACAATCCCCGCACCTGGCATCCGCAAGATATTAAAGCGCTCGCCAGCTTGCTCGGCTGGCTGTTCCGCTTTATGCACCAGCATGAGCAATTGCGTCTGATAAATGACCGGGATACCCGCTACCAGTATGCGATGGAGGCGACTAGTGATGGCCTTTGGGACTGGAATTTACTGACCAATAAAATTTATTTCAGCCGCAGCTATTTACGCATGCTCGGCTACGATTACGAGGACCTTCCCGGCAACCTGGATACGCTGCGCGACTATTTTGTCCACCCGGATGATGTGGACACCATGCTCGGCGAGTATCAGGATGCAATCGATAACAACCGTGAATCATTGCAATTGCAATTTCGCATGTTGCACCGCGACGGCAATATTATTTGGGTGCATTCCAAAGCGAAATTTTTTGAACCTGATCACCAGGGACATGCCAGCCGTTGCGTGGGAGTCAACACCGACATTTCCGATTTTATGAGTTCGCGCGAGGAATTGCTAAGCGCCAAAGCCCAAGCCGATCTCGCCAGCAAAACCAAAAGTGAATTTCTCGCGCGCGTCAGCCATGAAATACGCACACCCATGAATGCCATTATAGGTATCGGCTATTTATTGCAAGACACCCAACTCGACGAGCAACAACAGAGCTATCTAACCAGCATTAATTCCGCGGCTGATTCACTCTTGCAGATCATCAACCAACTGCTCGATTTTTCCAAGTTTGAATCGGGGCGCGTTATCCTGGAATACGCCCATTTTGATCTCGAACAATTATTTGAAAAAATATCGCGCCTGTTTGAAATTAGCGCCCTGCATCGCTCGGTCGATATTATCTACGACATCAAATCCGGAGTGCCGCGTTTTTTACGTGGTGATGCATCGCGCCTGAGCCAAATCCTCGGCCATCTGATCAGCAATGCTTTCCAATATTCCAATACCAACCAAGTGCTGGTGGGTGTGCGTCGCCAAAGCCAAACCAGTAAAAAAGTGGTGCTTGAATTCAGCGTAGAAGATACCGGCCTGGGCATGACTGAAGAAAAACTGGCGCACATCAAAGAGCGGCTGGTATTTAACAAACACACCCCCGAAACGGAAAAAAATACTTATGGCCTCGGCATCTGTAGTCATCTTGTCCACTTGATGCAGGGTGATTTCCATATTGATTCCAGCCTCAACAAGGGTTGCAAAGTTACGTTCAGTGCCGCCTTTGAACACAGTCATCTGGGCGAAAAAACCCTGATCAACCACCCGCGCGATTTAAATAATATTCGCGCACTGATTGTCGATGACAACACTATCGCCCGCACTATAATCGCCAGTACCGCGCGCAGTATTCATTTGCAAGTCGATGAAATAGATAATCCCGTCGCTGCGATAGAGCGTATCCGCCAAGCGGATAATTTAGGCCAACCCTATCATTTTGTCTTGCTCGATTACCGCATGCCAAATATGAACGGCTTGCAGCTTACCGGGTTGATCAAAACTGATCGCAGCCTCAAGCAAAAACCAAGAGTTTTTTTAATTTCTGCTTACCACCGCGACGAAATTTCCAGCGCTGACCCAAACGCTATTTTAGTAGACGAATTTTTAAGCAAACCGGTCAGCGAATCACGCTTGTTTGATGCCATCAGCCAGGCAATCGGACGCGAACAAATGTTGCAGGAAATCAGCCCGGAAATAGTTACACCAACCGATATTGAGGCGTTGCTTGAAAACGCGCATATCCTGGTTGCCGAGGACAATATCGTCAACCAACAAGTAATTCGCGGCATCCTCAAAAAGAAAAAAATAAACACAGTCATTGCAACAAATGGTATTGAGGCGCTGAAGCTGTTGGAAACGACGAAAGAGCCCTTTGATGCAATACTCATGGATTTGGAAATGCCGGAAATGGACGGTATTGAAGCAACCCGGCGTATTCGCGCTGGCCAGTTGCGCGTCAACGTACTGCAACAAACCATCCCTATCATTGCCGTCACCGCCCAGGCAATGCGCGGTGACCGCGAACGCTGTTTAGCGGCAGGGATGAATGGTTATTTATCCAAACCGGTAAATCCGGAATTACTTTACTCCACGCTCGCCGATCTTTTGCGCAAGAAAAAAATCACCCATAGCAACCCACATCGCTGATCTCCATGTATTCACGTCCGATAGACATTCACGATATTGATGAAGGCGTTGACCGCAAAAAGCTCAATCAACTCAAACAGCGATTTCTGGATTTAAACCAGCTACGCCATCAACGTACTTGCGCAGCACTGCCCGAGCGCCAGCAGAATTTTTTAAAAGTGCTACCACTGTTGTTCCACGTCAACCATCCTATGTTGCCGGGTTATATTTCCCATAGCACACCGGCCGGTGTATATCGTTACCTGCCCGATAGCGAAGAATTACGCCTGGCGAAAAACTTTGCGCGCAGTTTTCAATACAACCGGGATCTCACTGAAAAAAATCCAGCCATTGATGCACTCTTCATTATGGGGAGTGTCGGCACTATCGCACAAAGCGATTCAAGCGATCTGGATGTTTGGGTATGCCACAGCCTCGATGATACGTATTTTTTTTTGCCCGAGCTGGAACGAAAGTGCCAATTGATCAGCCAGTGGGCAGCGCAGCAAATTCATCTGGAAGCACATTTCTTTTTAATGCGCAGTGATGAATTTTCCAGCCGACGCAGTCAATCCTTCAGCAGCGAAGCCAGTGGATCAGCACAACACTATTTATTACTTGACGAATTTTATCGCACCGCCCTATGGCTTGCCGGAAAAATTCCACTCTGGTGGTTTATTCCTGCATCACAAGAGCAGAATTACGCTATTTATCGCGAAAAATTGTTAGGTAAGCGCTTTCTCAAACACGAAGATGTCATTGATTTTGGTGGCCTTCCTTATATTCCTGCCAATGAATTTATTGGCGCAGGGATCTGGCAACTCTACAAAGCCATTGAATCGCCCTACAAATCAGTACTGAAATTATTATTGTTGGAGGTCTATGCCAGCACCGAGGCTGAAGCAGGAGCTCACAACACCACCATCACTAGCGAGGAGGTTTACACACAATTTAGTCTTTATCAGGATAATCTTACGCAGCCCGCCAACCATCAGGAACATCCTGAGCGTCCAGCTGAACTGGGTAATTCGATTAATAGCGAACCCCTTGCGCTCAATTTCAAACGTACGATTTACGCACAAGATCCGGATGCAGACGCACTCGATCCCTATGTGATGGTGTACCGCCATATTGAACAGTACCTACAAAAACATAACCAGTTGCAGCGCCTGGATCTGGTACGTCGCTGCTTTTATTTTAAAGTGAACAAACCGCTGTCGCGCACCAGCCGTCAACCCAACAAATCCTGGCAGCGAAAATTATTAGAGCAGCTGGTAAAAGAATGGCACTGGTCATCTCACCAATTGCATATGCTGGACAACCGCGCCTATTGGAAAGCACCCCATGTGATTATTGAACGCGCGCTTTTAGTCAATGAGCTTAACCAGAGTTACCGATTATTGAGTGAGTTGAGCAAACGCCAACAGAATGATATCGCCATCAGCAGCGATGAACTGGTAATTCTCGGCCGCAAATTGCATGCGGCGTTTGAACGCAAAGCAGGCAAAATTGAATGGATTAATCCGGGCATTTCACGGGATTTGAGTGAAGACAACCTGTGTTTCATCCGTGAGAAAAATCACAGCGGTGAAAGCTGGCAGGTGGTACGCGGCAGCCAAAATGATTTGGCGTTACGAAATATTGATGTAGAGCCCATCAAACGCTCGCGCAACCTGGTGGAATTAATGCTCTGGTGCCATGCCAATGAAATTTTAGCGAGCCATACCAAAATCGATATTGTCGGCAAACAATTTTCGCTCAGCGCCAACCAAAAACAATTATTAATACAAGCATTACAACAATGGTTACCTGTTCCTTTATTAATCGAGCATCACCAATTTACCCGTCCGGCTGTAATCGAGCGGTTATTGATTATCGTCAACACCGGTGTTGAACCCCAGGCAGATCTGCATAAAAAAGGTATGCAAATGCTCAGCAGCCAACATGATGCCCTTGGTTACAGCGGTTTGCGTGAAAATCTGATGATCAATGCCGATGTGATCCAAATCAGCTCCTGGGGTGAATTGATCTGTCGCCACTACCCTGGCGATGCATTAATTAATTGTTTATTGCACTATTTCCGTTTATTTCCACCGGGTAAACAATTTAGCCTGCCCGAGTTGACGGTGCGTTGTTTTAGCAGCGGCCAAGGCAACAACATTGCCCAGCGCTTAACCGAGCTATGGCGCGACCTCATCAGCTGCTACTACTCAGGCACCCGCCCACGCAGCTGTCGCTATTTATTGGAGATGGGCGATGAATATTTGCAATTGCAGTTTGTACAACAGCAATTACAAATCCAGCGCTTTAAAAGCTATGAAAAATTATTGGAAAAGCTCGCCCAGGCGCAATCTGATTTCAGTCCGATAGTAATCGATCGTTATGGCTTGCGCGACAAAGCGTTGCGCATTATTTGTGAGCAGGTGAAGCAACGCGGTATCTACGTATTTTATCAATTGGAACATACACAGGCACACATCACTGTTATCGATGAAAAAGGTTCTGTGTTTACTACCAAAACCGAATATCACGATCAACAAACGCTGCTACGCCCGCTGGTCAATTTTATTAATGCGACTATACAACGCCAGTTGTTGGACGGCGATTACACCGGCGCATTGCCGGAAACAAAAGATATTGTTATCTACGAATTGGTGGGAAATATTAAACAACAGCAAGGCCATGCAGAACGCCGCCAACTGCAAACCGACCTGAGCCAACTGCATTTTATCAATATCAAAGCCATCGCTGAAATGGACCATGAACAACAGCTGCGCTTTACCATTTACTGCAACGAGCAGGAATTTTCTGCTCTTTCCTACGGCGATGACTTATTCAAAGCAGTGGCCAGCTATATTATTCGTCGGCGCCAATACGGTGAACTCTATCCTTGCTATATCACAGATCTGGATCTGTCCCTCTGCCACGATATCATCGCACAGCAAACCGGTTTACAACTCGGCCATTATTTACAGTTGAAATCCGAGCTGGAGCGCAAACTCAACGCAGCCCTCGATGCTTTATAATTTGCGCGCTTCATAAGTTATACTCTTTATGACCTGCGGACGCCATGTCTACATGCCATATAAAAATCTGATTATATCCAGCCGACTAAAAACTCCGTTCGAATATTAATTTTTGTTTAGCCACATTCGCTATTTATCCAATTCATGCATAATTCACTGCCAACCAGGACGGCATGATAATTATCAACCAAACACAATTGAGAGAGATACAATGAAAAAAATACTAGCACTAATAACGATAACAACACTGATACTTAGCCAGTGGGCTAATGCCAACAACAAAGCGGATACTACACTGGCAGGAACCTGGGAACTGGAATATGCAATTTATAAAAACCAGCAGGGCGAAGTCGTCGGTGAAATTAAAGATAAAAATACACTTTCACGCAAAATTTTATCTGAACAACATTTTGCTTTTATTACCTGGGATAAAAATGGGAAATTTACGGTGGCTGCATCCGGCACCTATCGTTTTAACGATGAGGATTATTCAGAAACAGTTGATGTTACCTCAGAAGCACGACTGTTGGGAAAAACCTATCACTTCAAAGGTGTGATTAAAAAAGGCCTGTGGATCCATAAAGGTATGGAAGATGGCATATTGATCGAAGAACACTGGCGTCAGGTCCCGTAAGTTATTTATGTTCATCTGCCGATACAGTATCGGCAGATGAACAGCGGGATTAATCCACCAGTTTAAAGTCCGTGCGCGCAACCTCTTTTCCATTCACTTGAATTGCCAATTGATGCGCTCCCACATAATAGCGGCGAGTGGTAATCGGTTTAAATGAATAACTTTTTGTGATGACAATTGTTTCGTTCGCAACCAGTATCATGTTTTTTAGTTTAAATACCTTGGGCGCAAGCTTGCCATTGGCTTTCATAAAATAAATCACATAATCCACTACCACATTTTGCGTCTGATTAGCAGTCAGTGCGTAAGAAAAAGTAAGTGCGTCGCCCACAGCAATGCGTTGTTTATTCAGTTTGATATCACTTGCAACCAGGTCAGGAGCAGCGGCATAGCCTAACAAGGGGAATACACGGACATCACCCGCTTTTACCAGGCTGCGCAGCCCGTGTTTTACAATCCAATTGGTATGTTCATGCTTGTCCTCCAACCAGCTGCGGCAGACATTAATCATCCACTCGGGATTATCTTTACTAATATCGTTGAGATTATTGGCCACCGAGCGGCGCACATATAAACTCTCGTCTGCTTTTAATTGTTGCAGAATTGCAACCAGTGGTTCGGGGTTATTAATAAATTGCGGCAAGCGCATTCCCCACGGCAGGCGCGGGCGCGAGCCTTCGGATGCGAGCCGACGCACATGTTCTGATGGATGTTCACACCAGGCTAATAATCTGGCGTAGGTGAAATCGGTATGTTGTTGGATAAACGGGCGAATCGCAAATTCAGCACTGAACAACGGCGTTAATTTTTCCAGGGTTTGCAGTGCTTCCCGGGGATGTTGCAACCCATGGGTTGCGATGTAATCAATCAACGGCCAAGCGGCAAAACCTGCCTTATTATCTGCTGCGCTGCCCCTGTCCCAGACCTCGGGTAAATCCTGCAAATATTTGCTGAGCTTTTTAAACGGCAAATTGTAATGACGATGCAAAATTGCGATTAAATGATGCACCCGTGCTTTTAACTCAAGTTCATCAAGGCCACGCACCGCCTCTTTTTGAAATGCCCTCGCATTAAAACCCGGCACTACCAGCGCCAGGCTGTTAGCGATACGCTGAATCGCATGTACGCCCAAACCATCTTTCATTAGCGGACTTTTATCGGCATCGCTCACTGATACTGCTCCGGTTTAAAATGACAAGTATAAAAAAAGCTGCTGCCAAATATTGACAGCAGCTTTTTAACTAGCGGTAATCTTATTAATTCAACGCCAACTGGATATTAAAACAAGTGCCGTTTTTTTCATCAGATGTCACTGCCATTTGACCGCGATGGTGATCGGTGATAATGAAATAAGAATAAGATAAACGCTGCTCCACCGGGCAGGTTGATTCGTGGTTGGTGATAGCAAAAAAAGGCTGGAAAATATCCAGCTGCTCACTAGGGCTCAAACATGTTCCGTTGTGTTCTACTTTAATCCAAAGCGAATCGTAAAACTCGCCGATCTCGATATTGATCCAGGGTTTATTGTCGTCGTCCCAACTTTTGGAGTTAAGTGCGTAAAACGAATTCCGCATCAGGCGCACAAAAACCTGCTCCAACTCGGCCGGAAAGCACGGTATTTGCGGCAATGAAGGTGCATAATTGCGACGGATATTAATGTGCTTAAACGCAAGGCTGTCAGCATCAGTAAACAAATTGGTTGCCAGTGCAAGACTGCGATCCATAATCGGCGGGATATCGGCGAGTTGTTTACTATCGCGATGGCTGCCAGCGAGATCCAACAGGTTTTGAGCAATGGCTGTAGCCTGATGTGCACTGAGCCGTACAGTTTCCACTTCTTGCAATAAAAATTCTTTTACTTCACCCAAATCGGCTGCTTCAATTTCCTGACGCGCACGCGTTACGCGCGACAAAATCGTTTGCATTGGCAAACTGATGTCGTACGCCATCGCCGATGCAAGCTCGCCCATCGCGGATACTTTATCGCGTTCAGCTAATTTGTTTTCCGCGTTCACCTGTTTGGTAACATCAGAAATCAAAATAACTATCCCGGTGTCATCGTGATTTTCAAGCGGATAAAGGGTGATATCAAAACTGTACTGGCCGCGTTGCGCGTGCTTGAGGGTAAGGGTTTCACCTGAGGCTAACACCGATTTCACTTGCTCTTGCGTTAAGGTAATGGAGGCGTAGGCCTCCCACAGATTTTTGCCTGCCACATCCTTCAGCGGGCGGCCGGTAATCTCCTCTGCCTTTTTGTTCCACTGGGTGATTTGTAACTGCTGGTTCAAACCGATAAGCATCACCGGCATGGAATTTACGATACTGGCAATATAGGCCTCACGCTCCTGCAATTGCTCGGTTGTTTCCTGCAGGATGGCGGTGCGATGCGCTACCCGGTCTTCCAGGGTGGCTTTTATTTCTGTGAGTGCCCGGTTGGAGCGCATTGCACGCAAATGGGCGCGGATTAAAAAAATCAGCACTATCACCAGGGTCAGGATCAAGACACTGGCAGTGGTATTGGCCACGTACTGCCACCTGGTGCTGCCATCTGCCTCGCGGAATACGGCAAGTATATCGGCGTGGCTATTGAGGCTAAAGCTGGCGAGTGCAAGGAAAGCCAATGGGTGCTTCATGAATTCAATCTCGTGGAGGGGTGCGCTGGCGAAACAGCTATGCGGCTATGCCTATCGCCTAAAGGAACATATACCGGGCGAATTTTACAAGATAGCTCGGGCCAATAGCTATTTTTCCTTAGCAACACAAGCACATAGGTAGCATTCAAGAGGTAAATTGGGTGTTTCAGATGGGGAGAGCAATCAGTAAAAGCCCAATTACCGGGCTTTTACTGAGGCAGGCTGATCTTCGCATCCTTTGCGTGGGCATTAGTTTCTGTCTGGCGCTAGCTTATTCGATCTTATTCGACGAGGCCAAAGCCCCGCGCCGGATCAATTTGAAACTCTTGCAAGTGCATTCATGCAAATCGTTATTATTGTTGCAACTTTTTCGCCGGTGTTTATCTATGGACATACTACTGTAGTACCACCAGGGAACGACCAAGGTATTACTACCATCTACCTTACCAACTACGGACCATGCGATCGGTTGCAAAATACAGAAACAAACCCACATCTAAACTGCATTAAATATGAATCGCTTCAGGCGCGCACGCCTTGTGCAAAAAACGGATGCGGCATTATTGTTCGTTATTGTTATGCATCAGAGTTCAGCGGTTGCTATTTTCCTGTTTAATCCGATAAAAAATATGAACAGGGTTCACAGCTTGCAGGATTAGCCTCCTGACACGACAGGCTCCGTTGGTAAATCAAGGTAAAAAAATAGATAAAAACATCGGAATATTTTACAGTTTTTTGTATTAATCGATCCAAATCAATATTCGATTGATAACCCTGCAACAAACATTTGGAAACGGAGTAGGCAAATCCAGGTGGGATTGAGAGGAAATGCAAACTTATCCGCAAAATAACCAATGGTTGTGCCAAGAAACAAGCATTCGTTGCCACGCGAAAGTCAGCAAAGCCGCTTTAGTCAAAATTGCCACAGTTTGCGACTGATTAAACCCTGCGCAGACTGTGCGGCATCTTATTTGCAGCGATTGCACTTGTTTTAAAATTATCCGGGTAAATATAGTTAGCCGGCTACACTCAAACGGTTACCCGGGATAACCGGCTGCCAACCAGCCTCAGCAAGATCATGGAGAGCCTGAATGACGACCGATCCCTTTATGCAAGCCGCAATTGAAGAAGCCCAAAAAGGCCTGGGCGAAGGTGGCATTCCCATAGGCTCCATATTGGTAATCGATGGCAAAATTGTCGGGCGCGGGCACAATCAACGGGTGCAGAAAGGCAGCTGCGTACTGCATGCCGAGATGGATTGCCTGGAAAATGCCGGACGCCTGAAAGCCAGCGATTACCGCCGCGCCACACTTTATTCAACCCTTTCCCCGTGCGATATGTGCAGCGGAACAATACTGCTTTATGGCATTAAAAAAGTAGTTATTGGCGAAAACCGCACCTTCAAAGGGCCGGAGGAATATGTGCGAAGCCGCGGTGTAGAACTGGACCTGCGTGACGACGCCCAATGCCGGGAATTGATGCAAACTTTTATCGCCCGGCAACCCGAATTGTGGAATGAGGATATAGGTGAATAACATATATCTGGTACTGGCCGCCCTATTTGGCGCGGTGGTGGTAATTGCCGCTGCGGTCCACATCAACCGGGTTAACCTGAAGCTGCGCAATATGGTGCGCCTTATGCGCCGGGCCGATGTCTGGCAGCGCGGCCACAATCATGTGCTCGCACAGATCGCGGCCGACGATCCGCTGGAAGATGTACTTATGGGCATTATTGTCGGGGTCGAACATATACGCCCGGAAATGATGTGCAGCATTCTGCTCATTGATCGCGATACCAATCGCCTCAAGGTCGTCGCTGCACCGCGCCTACCGGACTTTTACAACGAAGCCGTGGACGGTCTGCCAGCCGACCAGGAAATAGGCTCTTGTGGCACCGCCATAGTGACCCGCCAGCGCGTAATCGTGCGCGATATCCAAAATGACTCGACCTGGGTTGGAGTAAAAGAGTTTGCAGCCAAAGCGGGGCTCGTGTCCTGCTGGTCAGAACCCATCATCAACCGCCACGGCCAGGTGTTGGGCACGTTTGCAATTTACCAGGGGCGGATCGCCGAACCGACAGCAGACGATATAAAATTGATTGAAGAGTCCGCCTATCTGGCGGAAATTGCCATAGAGCGCAAGCTTTCGCTGGAAGCATTGCGCGAAAGTGAGGAGCGCCACCGCCTGTTGGCTGACAATGCACAGGATGTTATCTGGACCATGGACCTCAACGGCCGCTTTACCTATGTAAGCCCTTCGGTAGAGAAGCTGCGTGGTTACACTGCAAGCGAGGCTTTGGCCCAGACACTTGAACAAACATTGACACCCGAGTCGGTGATAAAAATAAAAGAAGCCGTAGGTAAAACGATATCTGCCGTAAAAAATAAGCAGCCATTCCCCGATTTTGTGGCAGAACTGGATCATCTTTGCAAAGATGGATCAACAGTATGCGCCGAAATCAGGACTTCAGGTATTTACGATACCGATGGAAATTTTATTGGCATTGTCGGTGTCAGCCGCGATATTACCGAACGCAAGAAAAGCGAAGAAAAAATTCGCTACATGGCACAACACGACAGCCTGACCGGGCTACCCAATCGCGCGCTTTTTGCCGACCGCTTGCAACAGGCACTGAGCTATTGCAAGCGTCACCAGCGTGCATTGGCAATAATGCTGCTCGACCTGGATAAATTCAAACCGGTGAATGACAGTTATGGCCATGCATTGGGTGATGAATTATTAAAACAAGTTGCCCTGCGTCTACTCGCTTGCGTGCGCACTTCCGACACGGTAGCGCGCATTGGTGGTGATGAGTTTGTAATACTGCTGCACCAGATGGATGACCTCAGCCACGCAAAAGTGGTCAGCGAAAAAATCAAGCATGCACTCATCCAGGACTTTTTGATCGATGGTTGTTCAATTCACATCGACTGCAGTATTGGCACCGCCTTTTATCCGCAGGACGGCATCGATCCGCTCGACTTGACCAAAATTGCAGACCAGCGCATGTATCACCACAAGCAGAAGGCTCCGGCAACCATCCGTTAACGCAAGTCAACGCAACTCATCAATATTGTTTATACGGTAAAAATTTTCCTGACAACACAACATTAACACGGTCACCTTTTGGATCTGGCTCGCGCACTATGTCCATGCTGAAATCAATTGCGCTCATAATGCCATCACCAAATTCTTCGTGAATTAATTCTTTAATGGTCGTGCCATAGACACTCACGATTTCATACCAGCGGTAAATCAACGGGTCGCTCGGGACTGCACTGGCAAGAGAGCCCTTATAGGGCACCACTTGCAACCATTTTTGCTCTTCCGATGTCAATTCAAAAATACCGCCAACAATTTTCGCCTGTTCGGCATCCAGGGCCATCTGCCCCAGGCACGCAGCCGTTACCCATTCTTTACTCAAGCCCACTTTTTGGGCGACATCGCACCATTTAATATCGTTTAACACTTTGTTAGTGATTATTTTTTCAGTCACGTGATTGCGGTTCATACGGTATCCTATGCTGTAACGAGGTTATTGAAAAATAAAAAAACAATACACCCAAGCAGAGCAATAAATACGCCAAACGAAACCTGGTAGGGAGCCATAAATAAAAAAGGGCAAACCAATCGGTTTGCCCATTAAGCCGACTCATGAAGCAGTCGAAGAAGAAGGGAAAAGCTCATCCAAACATAAACTGCATACAGTATTAATTTTGCCTTTGGCAAATATCAAACCTGTACTTGCACCAAACCATCATCTACACGCACCGGATATACTGCGACCGTATATTCGGGTTTTTCCAGGCATTCACCTGTGCGCAGATTGTAGTGCTCTTTATAAAGCGGCGATGCGACTACCACTTCATCACCTATCGAACCAATAATACCGCGCGACAATACATTGGCCTCACCGATAGGATCGAAATTCGATACGGCAAAAATTTCATTCAAGCGGCGCGAACGAAAAATCGCAACCTGCTTGCTATTCACCAATGCACAGACACCGGTATCGGGAATTAAATCGTCAAATTCACACACGCTAATCCAGGGTTTATCGCTCATGATTGTTCTCGCTAAAATACTTTTGGATTCATAACCCGTACGGCGCCTGGCGCCATACGGGATTGTTAATTTATTCAGAGCTCCGCATTTCGTTAGACTCCATACGGGCTACTGACAATTAATCAACCAACTCAACAAACTGGATATTAGTATTGCTGCGCTCTAATGCAGTTGCCGGGCGAACTTGTTCGCGCTCAACCACATAGGCGAGATTGCTATCAATCGCATCAGTGTTGATAAAATGCTTAAAGCGTTTTTGCAGCTCCTCATTTTCAACCGTGGTTTTCCACTCGCATTGATATTGTCCGATGTTGTAGGCCATTTGCTCTTCCAGTTCCGCGCAAATAGAGAGCTTATCGTCAATTACAACTTTTTTCAGATAATCCAAACCGCCTTCCATATTTTCCAGCCATACCGAAGTACGTTGCAGGCGATCACCGGTGCGGATGTAGAACATCATCACGCGGTCGATATATTTAATCAGGGTTGCATCATCCAAACTGGTCGCAAATAAATCTGCGTGACGTGGACGCATGCCGCCGTTACCACACACATATAAACTCCAACCAGTTTCCGTGGCGATTACACCAAAGTCTTTTGATTGGGCTTCCGCACATTCGCGGGTGCAGCCGGATACACCAAATTTAATTTTGTGTGGTGCACGTACACCTTTGTAGCGATTTTCAAGCGTGATCGCCATACCGACCGAATCCAATACACCATAGCGACACCAGGTGCTGCCGACGCAGGACTTCACAGTGCGCAATGATTTTCCGTAAGCGTGGCCAGTTTCAAACCCCGCCTCAACCAACACTTTCCAGATCGCCGGTAACTGATGCAATTGCGCGCCGAATAAATCGATCCGTTGCCCGCCGGTAATTTTGGTGTAAAGTTTGTACTGTTTGGCAACCTGCCCTAATACAATTAATTTATCAGGCGTAATTTCGCCGCCGGCTACACGCGGTACGATTGAGTAGGTACCGTCTTTTTGCATATTGCCAAGAAAAATATCGTTGGTGTCTTGCAAACCAATGTGTTTTTTATCCAACACATATTCATTCCAGAACGCAGCGAGAATCGATCCAACCGCAGGCTTACAAATATCGCACCCCAAACCATGACCGTGGCCATCCAACAAATCATCAAAGGTTTTGATTTTTTTGATGCGCACTATATCGGCCAATTCCTGACGCGAGTGCGGGAAGTGTTCGCAAATATGGTTGCTCACTTCTACGCCTAGCTTTTTCAGCTCGGAATCCATTACTTGTTTGGTAAGTGCGGTACAACCACCACAACCAGTTGAGGCCTTGGTGAGCGCTTTGATATCGCCCATAGTGCGCGCGCCGTTTTGTACCGAGCAGCAAATTGCACCTTTGCTGACGTCGTAGCAAGAGCAAATCATCGCCGCTTCTGGCAATGCATCCACACCGATTGCCATACCCCCGCCGTCCACATTAGGCAGAATCAGGCAGTTAGGATCTTCTGGTAAATCCATTCCGTTCACGCACATTTGCTGCAAAGTGCCATAGGCTTCTACATCGCCCACCAACACCGCGCCCAACAATTTTTTGTTGTCAGCCGACACAATCATGCGCTTATAAACTTCGTCCACATCGTTGCTGTAGGTGTAACTGAGCGAACCGGGAGTGGTGCCATGAGCGTCGCCAATTGACGCCACATCAACACCGAGCAATTTTAGTTTGGTGCTCATGTCGGCGCCCATAAACTGGTCGCTGCCGCCAGTGATATGGGACACCGCCACTTTTGCCATTTGGTAGCCAGGTGCGACCAACCCGTAAATGCGATTATTCCAGAGTGCACATTCGCCGATGGCGTACACATTTTCCAAATTGGTTTGGCAGTTGTTATCCACCACAATACCGCCACGCTCACCCACTTGAATGCCACACTTGCGTGCGAGCTCATCCTGTGGACGAATACCGGCAGAGAACAAAATCATATCTGTCTCAAGATGACTACCATCGGCAAAGTTCATGCGGTAGCGCGCTTCAGTGCCGGCAACAATTTCATTGGTCGCTTTTTGGGTGTGGACTTTTACGCCGATAGACTCAATCTTACGACGCAGCAATTTTCCACCGCCTTCATCTAATTGCACCGCCATTAAACGCGGTGCGAATTCTACAACGTGCGTTTCAAGGCCAGCCGCTTTCAATGCTGCGGCCGCTTCCAAACCGAGCAAACCACCACCCACAACCACACCTACTTTGCTTTGCGCAGCGGAATGGGTAATTGCTTCCAAATCTTCAATGGTGCGATACACCAAACAGTGTTCGCCGTTGTTACCAGGAATCGGCGGTACAAACGGGAATGAACCGGTAGCAAGAATTAATTTGTCGTAGCCTTCACGACGACCGGAAGCGGTGATCACTTCTTTGTTGTCAAAATCCAGGTCGACAACCTTATCTTTCAAAATAAATTCAACGTTTTTTTCGTTGTAGTAATCCGCGTTGGTTAACGCCAGATCTTCGGCAGTGGAACCGGAAAAATATTTCGAGAGCTGCACGCGGTCATAGGCGAGGCGAGGCTCTTCTGAAAAGGTAATGACCTGATATTGATCAGCATCTGCATGATTTACCAGATTATCGATAAACTTGTGTCCCACCATGCCGTTTCCGACTACTACGATACGCTTCTTCATAATTGCCTCACGTTTTATTAACGCTTTTAAATTTAATAGCCTAGAGCTAACCGGTTTAAAACAATTCTTTTGGATCGATATTTATGCCAGCATGAATTTCTGTTCACTGTTGTGTTGCCATACTTGTGCTTGCAATTTTTCTTTCATGCGTACCACTTCGCCGACGATGATCAATGCCGGTGATTGCACTTGCTCGCGGATCACCGCTGCGGGAAATTCGTTGAGGGTGGAAATAATATCGCGCTGGTCTTTGCGGCAACCGTTTTCAATAATCGCAACCGGAGTGTCAGCCGCCAAACCACCTGCCAATAATTTTGCGGCGATTTCTTCCGCACTGCTCAGGCCCATATAAAACACCAGGGTGTGGTTCAGTTGCGCCAGCGCACCCCAATTCACATCCAGGCTTTTTTCAGCGTGACCTGTTACAAAAGTACAACCTTGGGATAAACCGCGATGGGTCAAGGGAATATCTGCATAAGTGCTGCAACCGGAGGCGGAGGTAATGCCTGGAATTACTTCCGCTTCAATCCCGGCGGTGCGCAGTTCCAATAATTCTTCGCCGCCGCGCCCAAACACAAAGGGGTCGCCGCCCTTGATGCGGCATACGGTGAGCCCTAATTGTGCTTGTTTAACCAATAGTTGATTGAGATCTTCCTGCGCGATGCTATGTTGGTTTTTTGCTTTGCCTACATAGTGGGCGGGAACATTCCTGGGAAAGAGTGCGCGGATATCGGCGCTGACCAAATAATCGTAAAAAATAATATCGGCAGTGTTGATTGCACGTAGCGCTTTTACCGTCAGGAGCTCTGCATCACCAGGACCGGCACCTACCAACCATACTTTGCCAGCGCGTATTTTTTTTGCGCGCTCATTGGCATCGCTACGCTGCTTTAGCATGGCAGAAGGAAGAGTTTCTACGCTGGCTTTGAAAAAACTGGTCATGGCATCACCTGCAATTTAGTTACACGTGGGTATTTGCAAGCGCAATGCCATATCGGAAAAATTATTGGGAAAAAATTTTTCCCTTTATATTTCATGAGCTTATATTTCTGGTTGGCAACTGTTACTCCAACGGCCAATTTATCCTTAAGACACCTAACGAGTCATCGTGAATTTAATTGGTGCAAAGTCGCACCAATGAGCAGCAAAATAGATTTTTTGGTTTTTACCAAAATGCACCACTTATAAACATTATGGTGGTGCACGGCGCACCACAAAAAAACATTTATCGATTTTATGCAGCCAATTGCTGCCTGACTTGGTCATTTCGTTGAACTGGCCAAACAACAAAAGATCAAGACCAAGGTTAATAAGAGTGTAAAATTCCATAATTCACCATTTTGGGTCAGGGTTCGACTAAGCCAACCCGGGCAAAAAGAAAAAATCGCTGGCCGATTGTAAATCTATAGGGAAACACCTTGAGCGAATTGGATAGCGCAGCTAGAGTGCCTCATCTTTATGGAATCACTACTTCAATATGCAACTGACCGATAGCTTTGGCCGAACCATCAACTACGTGCGCCTGTCAGTCACTGACCGCTGTGACCTGCGCTGCGTCTATTGTATGGCGGAGGATATGACCTTCCTCCCGCGCACCGAGGTATTGAGCATTGAGGAACTGGCCACATTGGGCGAAACCTTTGTCGGACTGGGAGTAACCAAGCTGCGTATTACCGGAGGTGAGCCCCTGATCCGGCGCGGTGTTATTAACCTGCTGGAGCGACTTGGGCAATTATCCGGATTAAAAGAACTTTGCCTCACCACCAATGGCACCCATCTGCCCCAGTACGCACAAGCAATAAAAGATGCGGGCGTAGACCGCATTAATATCAGCCTTGACAGCCTCAACCCCGACCGCTTCCGCCAGCTTACCCGCTTTGGCGACATCAACCAGGTGCTGGCGGGTATCAAGGCTGCACAGGCCGCCGGTTTTACACGCATCAAACTCAATTGCGTTGCACTCAAACATTACAATGCCGATGAAGTGCCAGCGCTGGTGCAATTTGCGCTGAATGAAGGACTGGATATCAGTTTTATTGAAGAAATGCCGCTCGGGCGCATTGACGAACATGGTCGCGCCGCCGAATTTGTCAGCAGCGATGAACTGCGTAGCGCGATCAATCAGCAACATGTATTGCAACCGTTTCCCGAAAAAAAAGCGCGGAGCAAAAACGCGATCAATGCCGGCCCCGCACGTTATTGGCAAGCCAAAGGTTACGATTCACGTATCGGTTTTATCTCACCCCATTCCAATAATTTTTGTAGCAGCTGCAATCGCGTGCGTATTACCGCGACTGGCCGGTTACTGTTATGTTTGGGTCAGGAGAACAGTGTGGATCTACGTGAGGCCTTGCGCACGAGTGACAACCCATTCGCAGAAGTGCGCACACGTATTATCAATGCCATGCATCACAAACCGGAAAAACACACCTTTGATTTGGATGATGAACCGCAAATTGTTCGGTTTATGAATATGACGGGGGGATAACCCCTCCCATCAGAACATTTTTTAGAACAGCGTCTCCCCTCTGAAAAAGGGAGACCGAGAGGGGATTTATGACCACCCAAAAAGAATTCGAACCCTTAAATATTTGCGTACTCACAGTATCTGACACCCGCAATCCCGACACCGATACCTCGGGCCAGAAATTGCAGGAATCATTAATTGCCGCAGGCCATCAATTATATGACCGCAAACTGGTGATTGATGATATTTACCAAATCCGCGCCGTCCTTTCCAACTGGATTGTTGATACGCACGCGCAGGTCGTATTAATCACTGGCGGCACCGGCTTTGCGGGGCGCGATTCGACAGTCGAAGCGGTCACTCCGCTATTTGATAAAACTGTCACAGGTTTCGGTGAATTGTTTCGCCAGATATCTTACGAGGAAATCGGCACATCAACGATTCAGTCGCGCGCAACTGCAGGCTTCTCAAATCGCACCTTGATTTTCTGTTTACCCGGCTCAACCGGCGCTTGCGTTACGGCATGGGAAAAAATTATCAAGGAGCAATTGGACAGCCGCCATAGGCCTTGTAACTTTGTGGGCCAACTCAGTATTAAAAAAACATAAGCATGAAAGGAAGCAGGGAAAAAAAATCCACTGGTGCACGTATAAAAATACAAGCACGCGTGATGCTGGATGATGATATTGCGTTTGGCCCAGGTAAGGCTGAACTATTGACCGCGATACAAACAACAGGATCAATTTCTGCAGCAGGTAAACATCTGGGCATGAGTTATCGCCGCGCATGGTTACTGGTAGATTCGATTAATCGCTGTTTCCAGCAGCCGCTAGTTGAAACCGCAACTGGCGGCACCCAGGGTGGTGGAACACGCTTGACACCGCTCGGGACGGATGTACTGGAACGCTATCAGCAATTGCAACAGGATATTCGCGCATTGGGCGAAAAACATTTTCCGAAATTTAAACCATTGCTGCGTAAAAAACCAATTCCTCCCGCTTGATGCAGACTATTCAGCAGGGAGCAGCTTGCCATCCTGCACATGTAAATAACTGCTCGTTAAAAACTGTAATTCACTGAACGCATGGGTGACATACACCATCGGGATTTTGCACTCAGCATAAATGCGCAAAAAGAAAGGTAAGATTTGTTGTTTCAACCGCTCATCCAACGCCGACAAAGGTTCATCCAATAATAATAATTCCGGTGAATACAAAACCGCACGCCCCAGTGCAACGCGCTGTTTTTCTCCGCCCGATAAATTGCCCGGTCGGCGTTCCAACAGATGGCTTATCTCTAACAGTTCCACGATGGCATCCACCTGAAAACGCCGTTGCGCTACATCAATATTGTGGTAGCCGTACAATAAATTTTTGCGCACGGTTAAATGCGGCAGTAATTGTCCATCCTGAAACACCAAACCTATATGGCGCTTATGCGGCGGCAACCAGATATTGGATTTGTTATCGCACAGCAACTGTCCATTGAGCTTGATAAAACCCTGCTGTGGTTTTAATAAACCCGCGATTAGCGCGAGCAAAGTACTTTTGCCACTGCCCGATGTACCCAACACGCCGGTAATAGGTGCATTAAAAACCTGTGTAGCAGATAGTGAAAAATCCGCGCGTTTAAATTCAAAATTCAACTCAAGCACGGTGCACTCCCAGCCAATTTTCCGCACGGCGGGTCAGGATATTACTTAAGAGCAGCGAAAAAAAAGCGAGCGCGAGACAAATGCAAATCAAACGCACAGCCATTGCATCGCCGTCGATTTGATGTGTTGCGGAATAGATAGCCAAGGGTAGCGTGCGGGTTTCGCCAGCAATATTGCCGACAAAGGTAATAGTCGCTCCGAATTCGCCGAGCGAACGGCTAAATACCATAATGGATCCGATTAAAATGCCCGGCAGCATTAACGGCAAGGTCACACTATACCAAACTTTAAACGGGCTGGAGCCGAGTGTACTGGCCGCTGTTTCAAGGCGGCGATCGATCATCTGCACCGATAATTTCGCAGCCTGCACCATCAATGGGAACGCAATAATTGCTGATGCCAATACCGCTCCTTTCCAATTAAACGCCAAGTCAATTCCAAAATTATTTTTTAACCATTGTCCTGCGACGCCTTGGGAGCCGAACACAACGAGCAATAAATACCCTGGCACCGGGGGTGGCAATACCATCGGCATAAATAACATCGCTTCCAGCGCTGGCTTGGCAAAAAAATCTTTACGCGCTAACAACCACCCAAAAAAAATACCCGGCAGCGCACACAAAAGTGTTGCACAAATGCCCACCTGGGCGGACAAAGACAGTACCTGCCATTCAGCTTCACTCAGCATTATATTGATTCACGATAAAGTTATTGCGCGATCCCGAAACCGTAACGGATGAACACTTGCGCCGCTTCAGCGGATTGCAAATATTGCCAAAAGGCCAGCGCCTCAGCCGATGCATTTTTGGTTAATCCACCGGGATACACAATAGGCAAATGGCTCTCTGCCGGAAAGCTGGCAACAACGGCTACTTTTTTGCTCACCATCGCATCCGTCTTATACACGACCCCCAATGCACACTCGCCCCGCGCAACCAATGCCAATGCAGTGCGCACATCTTCAGTACCGACAAGACGGGGCCGGAGCGCTGACCACCATCCATAATAATCCAGGGCCTGTTTGGCGTACTTTCCCACCGGTACATAGGCAGCCTCACCCATACACAATTTGCCATTGAAACTTTTGGCTAAATCAAAGTCGCGCGATATAGCTATAGAAAGGTTGTGATTGAGCGGTGCAATCAACACCAATTCATTGGTTAATAAATTTGCACGTGCGTTTTTGTCTAGCAGACTACGCTGCTCAAGATAATCAGCCCATTCTTTATCGGCCGAAATAAAGATATCGGCAGGCGCTCCATTTTCGATCTGTTTTGCCAAGGTCGATGAACCGGCAAAAGATATTTTGATAGCTATACCGGTATATTTTTTTTCATATCTGCCGCTTAGCTCTGTTAGCACATCAGTCAAGCTGGCAGCGGCAGATAGTTTGATATCACTTGCCTGCGCGAGGCCGATAGCAAACAGCTGCGCCAGAACCAGAAACAAAACCTGCGTTCTCATTTTTTTTCGTATCGAGCTTGGCCACATACACAAAGATCTTCCCGGCTTAGCCATAAATTTAAACTTCCATGGAATTTATCAGGATGTCGTTATATATGCTTATATACAATGATAGGTACTGTCAACCAATACCATCTTTTAGCGATGCATAGATCCCATACGGAAAATCTCAAAAAGAAAGCCGTCGCAATGACTCGAATGCGGGGAGGTCAAAAAATTAACGCCAATGCCAAGGAGAGGTTTTCGCTTATTAGCGAAACCCAACCAGGCAATAGCCTTTTATATTCAGCAAGAATGGTTACGTTTTAGCAGAACGCCCTGTATAGCAGCAATACCTGAAGAATCGCTTATTTGAACTTGATCAATAATGCACCGGCAAACGTTTCAACATTGCCTGGCGCGCACTAATCAAATCTTTATAGGTTTGGATCATGGTGAAATTAACCTGCGCACCATTTAACTTTAATTCCGCGAGCTGGCGTTCATAGTCGGAGATTTCGCGCAAAAGCTTGTCACGCATCAAATCTGTGCGAGTGGTATTAAAATCGGCTTTTAAATTTTTACTTTGTCTTCTCATTAATAATGCTCCCTAAGAATTGCAACTGAAAAACTGGACTGATGAGAGTGCGTGAAACTGAGTGAGTGGCGGAGCTCAACATCGGGTTAGGATCTTGCTTCCTGCCTTATGAAGACTAGCCCAGAAGCGCTGCAATTCACTACCGGGAACTTAGAACATTTTATTCTGGAGAGGCCGGGAATTTGGTTATAAAACCGGCAGAATTGCCACTGTACTGGTTCAGCAGCAATGCAGAACTTATTTGGTTAATCCGCTTGTCGCCAACAAACGGCCCCAATCAAAACTTTTGTCTCCCAATGCATAGAAGCTCGGATTGAGCATGTCTTCGCTGGTGTTATACACCAGCGCCTGCAAAGACGGGGCTGCACAGACCACGCGGCCACCAGCCGCCTCCAGCACTGCCTGGGCAGCAGCGGTATCCCATTCCGAGGTGGGTGCCAGGCGCGGATAAAAATCAGCAAGACCTTCCGCAATCACACAAAACTTAAGCGAGCTGCCCGCATTGGTAGCTTCTATCGCACCCGGCCAATTGCGGGTGACCGTCTCCATTAAATCGACAGTTGCCTGGGTGTTGTGGCGATGGCTGAGGATCACGGTGAATGGTTGTTGCCCACTAAACCGCTCTGCCAATGGACGCACAGCTATGGCGTGGCGATTGCTGCCCTGTATATATTTGAACGCACCAAGGCTGCTGGCGTCGTCTGCCTCCAATATCCCAAGGTATGTAACATCGGTTGCAGGCACATGCACCACACCCAGCAACACACAACCATTCCGGACCAGCGCAATGTTTACCGTGAACTGACCATTGCCAGCAATGAATTCTTTCGTGCCATCAAGGGGATCAACCAACCAATAACTTTCCCATAATTGGCGATCAGGAAACGGCGGAAT
Organism: Cellvibrio sp.; assembly: GCA_021323495.1. GTDB lineage: Bacteria > Pseudomonadota > Gammaproteobacteria > Pseudomonadales > Cellvibrionaceae > Cellvibrio. The sequence goes on from JAJQJO010000002.1 coordinate 27,661, forward strand.
GTCGCCCTCCTCGGAAATAATTGGCAGGGCCAGCAACCCGGGTAGCTCAGCGTCGATAATGCGATGTGCCGCCAGATCCGCAGCGGTGAGCGGCGATTCATCACTCTTGTGCTCAATATTGTAACTATCCCGGTCATTATAAATAGCCATGATGGCTGCCCCGGCGCGTCGGCTTAGGTCAACCAACTGCTCAATCAATTGGGAGGTTATGGGGAGCGTGTTAATCATGCCTGGTCTCGCGTACCAATGATAAATCCAGTACCGGCTCGGGCGCCTCGTAATTGCCCGCCAGCCATTCGCGCACCATAAAGAGCGCGGCGATACTTCGCCCCTCACACACATCCGCACGGCTAATCAACTGGAGCAGGCCGGATAAAGGATAGGGTACAACCTCAATGGGCTCAGGCTCATCGCCAACAAGACGCTCCGGATACAGATCCCATGCAACCACTACGTTAATACCGTGCTCCATATAGGAAGGAGAGAGGTTGATGCGCTTGAGGAATTGCAGTTTACGAGCCCCATAACCTACTTCTTCCTTAAGTTCGCGGTTGGCGGCAACCAGCAGGGTTTCACCCTGGTCAATAGCACCTTTGGGTAGTGCCAGGTGGTAGTCCTCAATTCCGGCAGCATATTCGCGTATCAAAAGCACCGTATTTTCGTCAAGCAAGGGTACAATAAGCACCGCCCCCGGCCCGCCGGAACAGAGCTTCTCATAGGTGCGCTCCTCACCATTACTAAACCGCAGGTGGATTTCATCTGCACGGAATAATCGGCTGCGCGCTACCGTAGCGCGCTTCAATATACTGGGCTTGGTCGGCATAGGTCGTATGAGTACAGTTCGCAGAATGTGGTAGAGATAATTTTATGATCAATTGGGACTTAATAGATACTGTCATGCTGGATATGGATGGTACCTTGTTAGATCTACATTTCGATAATTATTTTTGGCTGGATCACCTGCCCCAGCGTTATGCGCAAATCCACAATGTAGACCTCGCTACCGCCAATCAAAAATTGAGCAGTGACATCCGTCAGCATGAAGGTACCTTGCAGTGGTACTGCCTGGAATTCTGGTCCAGGGCATTGGATGTCGATATCGCAAGCTTAAAAGAGGAAGTAAAACACAAGATCCAGATTCGTCCGCATGTGGGCGAATTTTTACAGCGCCTGCGCGCGCAGGGTAAAAAAATACTACTGGTGACTAATGCGCATCCGCAAAGCCTGTCGCTCAAAATGCAAATTACCCGCATCGATCAATGGTTGGATGTAATTGTTTCATCGCATGAATTTAACGAACCGAAAGAATCGCAAAAATTCTGGCAGGAATTGCAGGCACGCGAAAAATTTGATCCTGCGCGCACTTTGTTTATCGATGACACTATACGCATTCTCGATTCTGCCAAAACCTTCGGGATAAAATATTTATTGGGCATCCACCAACCCGACAGCAAAATTGAGCGGC
>JAJQJO010000186.1 GCA_021323495.1 Cellvibrio sp.
AAAATTTCTCAAAACAGAAGCTGAAGGCGGACTACCGAAGGGGGAGTTCGGCTACGAAGAAGAAATTAGTGGCGAGAGGCTCGTTATATCGCGAATGTTCGGTACGCCTGGTTATAGTTTTCGCAATCATTCGCGAGACAGTTATGTGTTTAAAACTCAAAAACGACCACAGGAGGCAGTGCTTACCGATGAAATGCTGTTTGAAAAAGGCCTGTTTGATGAGTTTAAAAAGCTGGCGGCAAAGATTGATCAGGGGCTAATTTGATGTTCATTAAATGCAGCAGAAAAACGAATTTTTTGCCGCCTTTTTTTAAATCCATCTTACGCTATAGCTATTTAATTAATGCCCACAGGGAATGCGGACATACAGAGCGAAATTCAGGTTTGGCTTGTGAGCCGGGACATCACAACAACCATAATCCGGCGCTTCCCTAGCGCGGCAGTGCGAGCACATCCCAGTGGCCGATGGTGCAATTGCCATCAGGCATATTGGCAATGCGAAATTTTTTCCACTCGCTTAATTCGTCAGCATCCAAGCCGTAGCCTTCACTAACCGCCGCCGCAATGCCGTTAATTAATTCCTGTTGCAGCTGTGCGTCTTTTGCATTTAATTGCCAGGGGCTTGGACGAACGCTGACGGTGTAACCTTTGTTTTCCAGTGCCTGTTGTAAATAAGCCGTGCAATCCGGGCCGAGTGCCGGCCCGAAACCTTTGTCGGAGCGCTGGTCCTGGTTAAATGCGGCTAACACTTTTTCATCCAATGGATGGGCCGGTGACCAAATGGTTGTGCCATCGTAATTCAACGCGGCGTAAATGGCCGTTTTGCGGGCATCTATGCGCGCAATTAATGCATCGATAAACTCAGCTGAAGCCAGGTCAAATAATGCAGAGGCGGAAATAATATGCGCACCGGTAAGGGGTAATTCGCCAATGATATTCAAATCGGCCTGATAATCTTCAATCAAACAATTTTTACCGTGGCGGCGCAGGGCTTCGTCTAATAATTTTCCGTCCAGGTCTACCAGCCGCCACACCAGATTGTTTGCACCGAGTTTGGTGAGCGCGCGCAATGTGGAGCCTGTGCCTGCGCCCAGGTCAACAATAATACGGTCGGGCGAAACAGGATCTGCCGCTTGTCCAAGCCATTGCAATACCTGTGTTACCAGGGTTTTATCGCGCGCAGCAAAATCGGCGCCTTCGCGTAAATCCAGCCATGCGATTGAAAAACTACTCATCATTACTCTCTTTTACATTCATATAATTAGTTGATATTTATTTTACTGACTTGATATGTCTAATGAGATTCGCGACTATTCTCGCAGTATCACTCCAGCCGGGTAATGTTGTGGCAACTGCCTGTGCGCCTGTTTGTAATTGCCTGCGCAACGCGGTATTGGTTAACACGGTTTGTAATGCAGCGGCTAGTGCAGTCGAATCATTTGGCGTGACTAAAATGCCTGCTGTGTCTGGTACTACATCCGGTACTGCACCGGCGCGTGCGGCAACGATTGGCAAACCAAAAGCCAGTGCTTCCGCAAACGCCATTCCATAGCCTTCAAATAACGATGGCAATACAAAGATATCAGCAGCGGAATATTCGTTTGCTGAATCGGTGACAGAACCAATAAAAAGTATTCGTTGTTCCAGGCCGTAAGCAGCCACTTTATTTTTTAGCAGTGCGACCCATTCGGAATCAAACCCCAATCCGCCGACAAAGCGCGCGGTCCACTCAAGATGGCTATTCCGGGCAAGTGCATCAATTAAAACATTATGGGCTTTGCGGCGGGTCAATGTTGCGAGTGTCAACAACACCGGCGGGTTACCAGCGCAAGGCGCGAAGGTATGTCGGTCGGTACCAGGCAATGCGACGGTTATTTTTTCTGCGGGAATGGCAAATTGTTCCACGAGAATTTTACCTGTCATCGCACTGGTGACTATCACTGCCGTTGCCGCATTCAATGCGCGCTGCTCGGAATCAAAAAGTTGCTGCGTTTGCGGCGCGGACAACCCTGCTTCCAACATGAGCGGGTGATGGCAGAGCGCGATGATATGCAAGCGCGCTGAATGCCGTCCGGCAATAGCATCCATTACCCCGTACGCGAGTCCATCGATAATTACTATGGCCTGGTCGGGCAGGGTGGCGAGCTGCGCTTCTGCATCCACCAATGCCCGGGCATCGGGTATCGGGAATCGGTTAGATAGGGAAAGGTGCCTGATTTTGTAGCCCAGCACCTGCAACTCTATGCTTAATCGCCGGTCATACGCATAGCCACCGGTGAGTGAGTTGATATCGCCAGGGATAGCAAAATAAATTTCAGCCATTACGCGAATGCTCGGTAAAAATCGTAGTACATCAATAAGGGCAACAGGACCTGCAACAAGGCTGCGCAATTCTCTACCAGCGTCAAGGTGATTGCCAGCAAATTCACTGGCCAATTTCACGCATTTATTAGTAAAAATAAACATTTGCCTGTGTGGAAACCAGCACCCGAAGACCTGCTTCGCGCGCAGCAAAACTAATCGGGAACTTGCCTTGCCTAATGAGGACCTGCGCCGTAAGATCGCGGCCATTGAATAAAAATGCCCTTTCAAACCTGAAGATTTTGTGTATGTCAAAACCATCCGTTACCCGTACTGCTGCTGCCCGTATTCCCACCCGTTATGGGGATTTCCAATTGTGTTATTACACCAATACGCTGGACAACAAAGAGCACCTCGCTTTTTACATGGGCGATCTGACCCACGCCGAGGCCGTGCTTGCACGGGTTCACTCGGAATGTTTTACCGGCGATGTACTCGGCTCTTTGCGTTGCGATTGCGGCGAACAATTGGATCGCGCCCTGGCGCTGGTGGCGAGCGAAGGCCAGGGCGTGGTGATTTATTTGCGGCAGGAGGGGCGCGGCATTGGCCTTGAGCAAAAATTGCGCGCTTACAATTTACAAGACCAGGGTTACGACACAGTTGACGCCAACCTGATGTTGGGTCATGGTGCCGACGAGCGAAGCTATTCGCTCGCGGCTTGTATCCTGGACGATCTGGGTGTGCAATCGGTGCGCCTGATGACGAATAATCCTGCCAAGATCAACGCATTGCAGGCCGAGGGCATCAAAGTAGTTGCACGTGTTCCGCTGGAAATTGCGGTGAATGCTGAGAACCAGGGCTATATGATCACCAAAGCCAAACGTATGGACCATCTTTTATTTAGCAAGCCGTTTGCTTCATCCCATCACAGTGATTTGCATGAACCTCAACCAACGAATTGAACATTGGCTGTCCGATAATAAAAACGCATTTCGTTCGTCCGACCGGCCCTTCGTAACGCTCAGCTATGCGCAGAGCCTCGATGGCAGTATCGCCTTGCGTTGCGACGAACCGCTTGCGCTGAGTGGCCAGGAATCCCTGCGGCTCACGCATCAGTTGCGCAGCATGCACGACGGTATTCTGGTCGGTATAGGTACGGTGTTGAGCGATGATCCCCAGCTCACCGTGCGCCATTGGATTGGTCATAATCCACAACCCATCGTATTGGATAGCCACTTGCGCATTCCGGCCAAAGCGCGCCTGTGCTGCCTGCCCGACAAGCGCTGCTGGGTGTTAACTACGGTGGATGATGAAGGCGCAGTGATCGAAGGCCTGGAAATTACCGCGCTGGAAGGCAATGCCGACGGCCGCGTGTGTTTGCAGCGCGCGCTAAAATTGTTGTGCAGCCGGGGCATTAAAAGCTTGATGGTAGAAGGCGGTGCAAGCGTGATCGGTGAATTTTTAAAAGCGCGGTTGGTTGATGCAGTGGTACTCACCATCACCCCGCAATTTGTTGGCGGCTACAAAGCCGTCAATGATCTGGGCAAGCTGGCGCGCTGCGCGCTGCCAAAAATACAACCGTTTTTTTCCGAGCGTTTGGGTGACGACCTGATCGTGTGGGGTAACCTGGATTATGGCGATTACGCAGCATGACTGATATTGCTACCACCGCAACTGCTGCGCGCGCGCAACAGCTCTGGTTCACCGGCGTCGGGCAAGTGGCGGTACGCGAACAATTGCTCGCTGGCCCTGCGGCGGGCGAATTGTTGGTGGAAGTGGAATGCTCGGCGATTAGCGCTGGTACTGAAATGTTGGTATATCGCGGGCAAATTCCCAACGATATGGCACTCGACGCCAATATCGCTGCATTGCATGGGCAACAACAATATCCATTGCAATACGGTTATGCCAGCGTGGGCCAGGTAAAGCTGGTTGGTGCGGATGTCGATGCAAGCTGGCTCGGAAAACGCGTGTTTGCATTTCAGCCCCACGCGAGTCATTTTATCGCCACGCCCGCTACTGTAATTCCTGTCCCTGCGGATATAACCGCGGAAAACGCCGTGTTTTTACCCAATATGGAAACCGCCGTAAACCTGGTTCAGGATGGCAATCCCGCGTTGGGTGAACGTGTGGTGGTGTTAGGGCAGGGCATAGTGGGATTATTGCTCGCGAATTTATTAGCGCAATTTCCATTGGCACAATTGCACGGTGTCGATGCGCTGCCACTGCGCCGCGCGCGCGCGCTGCAATTCGGTGTGAACAATGTGTTTGATCCATTTTCGGTCGATGATATCAACGCGCTTGGACAACAGTTAAATCCTGCCGGGAATTATTCCGGTGCTGATTTAATTTATGAAGTGAGCGGTGCACCCGCTGCATTGAATCTCGCCATAGACCTGAGCGGTTTTGCCAGCCGGATTGTAATTGGCAGTTGGTACGGCAACAAAAGCTCCAGTATCGCCCTGGGTGGAAATGCCCATCGCAACCGCTTGAAAATTACCACCAGCCAGGTCAGTAGCCTCGCCCCGGAATTGAGTGGCCGCTGGGATAAAAACCGCCGTTTTGAACTCACCTGGCAAATGCTGCGCCGCGTGCAACCGCACCAATTGATCACCCATCGGGCGCCCCTGGCCCAAGCAAGTTCGCTGTATGCTGGCTTGGACCAGCAGCCGGAAAATATCTTGCAAGCCGTTTTTGTTTATCCCGAATAACCACTTTAGAATAATTTATTTTCAACAGGAAAGATTATGTACACAGTAGCAGTCACCCGCGATTTTATCGCCAACCATTTTCTTGTTGGCGGCGATTGGGGGAGCGAAAATTTTCCGCACGCGCATCACTACGTGGCGGAGGTCAGTATTGAGAGTGACCAGCTGGATAAGCACGGTTATTTAGTGGATATCGTCGAGATAGAAGCTGCACTGGATAAAGTGGTTGGTTATTTCCGCGATAGCTTGCTGAACGATAAAGAAGAGTTCGCCGGATTAAATCCCAGCATTGAACATTTCAGTCGGATTATTAATGAAAAAATAATTGCCTTGATCCATCCCCCTGGCACAGGTTCACTCAATATTAAATTGTGGGAGAACGCCACCTGCTGGGCTGCCTATCGCAAACAGTTTTAATAGACTATTAAATTCCTGCAATTGTTTTGGCCGGTGCGTTAGCGGAATTGCTAGCACGCAAACAAGCAAGGCCGATTAATAGCACAAGTGCATCGCGCAACCGCATTAGTGCAATTAACCCGATTGCTGCGCTGGCCGGTAAATTCAAGGTGTGGAATGACCAAAGCACCGATGCTTCAAGTGTACCAACCCCGCCGGGCATCGGCAGCAAAAGCGCCATGCGCATTGCTACCAGGATAAGCAAAAAACTGTGCAAATTTGCTTCGATGCCCACGAAGTGCAAGATCAACAATAATTCACCAAGCAACCCCGCCCACCCGAGTAGCGACAATAATATCGCTACAAAAAAATGCAGCTTTTGCGTGCGCAATGCGGTGCGCAAATCATCGCCCAGCGATTGCCAGTGTTGGTTGATAGTGTTCAAGCGATGATTGTGTTGCCAGCGCGCAGCAATGCGTTCGAGGCGATCATTGATCCATTGCGGTTGTGTTATTAACACCCATGCCAGCGAAACCATCAGCCCTAAAAAAATCAGCAACGGCACGAGCATGGTCTGCCAATCGCCAATTGAATTGGTCGCCGTGTTGTTATTGCCAACATCTGCAAGCAGTAATAATACGGCTAACAGCAGCACAGAAAAATTAACCCACAATTCAAAAAAGCGATCCAACCCCAAAGCCAGCAGCGCTTTGCGCAAAGGCATTCCATATTTGTACAGCCAGTAGACTTGCAGCGGCTCACCGCCAAATTGCGGGCCCGGTGTAATAAAACTCACGGCTTGTCCCGCCTGGCGAATCGCCAGCAATTTTAGCAATTTTATCGGTGCAGCCAATGCTCGCGTCAGCAATTGCCAGCGCAAGCCGAGCAACAGGATAATCAAACCGTTAAGCCCCAGCCAAAAAATCCACTGCGCCGGGTTAAGAGAACGGACGCTATTGGTTATTTCCGCGAGTGGCAATTGCGCCAGTGTCCACGCACCCAGGCCCAATGCGATTAGCCACAATAACAGCGTAAATAATGTAGCGCGCCGCATCAGGAATTCTCCTCGCCATCGCGGCGATTTACCCAGTGATCATCACCTTGCCAGACGCTAAAACGACCCGTGCCCAAGAGTACCAATCCTGCGCAGGTAAAAATAATTGTCGCCGTTGGTGCATCAATGGCAGTGGCACCTTGCACAAAGCCTATGAGTGCCAGTACCAGGAGGGCACCTGCACGGCCTGCCAAACCGATCAAGGCCATAACCGCCGCGGGCAATAGACCATAAACTAAAAAACCTGGTGATAAGTCATTGCCATCATTACTGAATAAAAACAGGGCAACCAACAATAATAGTCGCAACGAGGGTTGAAAAATGTTGTGGCTAAAATGTGCGATGCGATTAAAACAAAATGTTGTGGCTGTGGTTGATGGAATCCTGCCGCTGACGACAAACCAATCCACCATAAACCCCAACAGGATTGGCAACATAAAAGCCAGTCCGACTATCGCAGTAAAAGGTGCATAAAAGCAGGGCAATAAAATCAGTGCGACAAAGCCCATTTGGAAACCCGCGAGTGTGCGGCGCAATGCACTTGGCAGTAACGGATACACCGGCAATTGCCGAGTGCGTCGCCAATACAAGCCCCAGACAAAAATATAATAGGCAGCACTTACCAGTAAAAAACTCCAATGGACTTTGCCGTAACTTACTGCAAGCAATGGCGCAACCAACAAACCCAGCGCGTCATAGGCTGTATCCAGTTCACTGCCTAATAAACTGGTTTGTTTGCTGCTCCGTGCTACAAATCCATCCAGCCGGTCGAGAATTGCGGCGATGGTATACAGCACACCGGGAGCCCAGGCTAACAACCCTGAGGGTTGGGGTTGTAATAAAAATCCTCCGGTCAATGCAATCAATCCGCCGCGCAACAATGTCAGGTGATTGGCCAGGCCGAGCCTGGGGTAGGGCATTGCGTTTTCGCTCGCCCGGTTCAGTTCCAGT
>JAJQJO010000187.1 GCA_021323495.1 Cellvibrio sp.
ACCGCCTCTATTTCCGTGCCGATGGACACTCCCGCTCGCTCTACCTGCAAAAAGGTATGCCCGCCTTCCAACCGCGTGCGGCCGGCCATGTCGAATCCTGCTTTTTCCAGCTACCTAATGATGTCCTCGATCAACCTGCCGAGCTCAGGCACTGGTTACGCATCGCAGTGGAAGCAGCGCAAAGCGGTGATTTCCGCGATGATGAAAGTACCCTCGACACGCCCATCCGCCACCAGCATGCACGCCCCGTTAGCACGCGCTTGATCAGGTAGTTATACCTGCCCGGGGTTGCGCGCAAATTATCAAAGCTGGGCTAGGCTCAAAGGACAGTTAAGTGAGGGATGGCCTATGGGCATTCGTATTTTGGTGGTGGATGATGCCACCTTTATCCGCGATATGATTAAAAAACAACTGCGCGACAAGATTCCCGGTGTTGAAATTTTTGATGCTCCCGATGGCGCGCGGGCACTGGCGCAATTAAAAAACCAATCGGTCGATTTGATCCTCTCCGATTGGGAAATGCCCAACCTGAGCGGCGCTGAATTACTCACTACAGTGCGCGCCATGCCCAATGCGGGCAATGTCCCCTTTGTAATGATTTCGAGCCGCGGTGACCGCAACCATATCGTCAAAGCGATTGAGCTGGGCGTATCGGATTACCTGACCAAACCCTTCTCTGCTGAAGAGCTGCTGAAAAAAGTCTTCAAACAGCTGAAGTTGATCGGTAAAACCCCTGCCCAAGGCGTGCGCACCGCCAGCACCCAAGGCATTGCCTTTGCATCGGTAGATGTACTCACCAGCGCAACAGCACCCAAGGTAGCCGCTCCCAAACCCGTCAATCCGTTTGCCAACAATAGCGCTGGCGCGCTGGGAGCCAAACCGGCAATACAAGCAGTACCGGACTCCAGGCCTTCTGACACCCCTAAAGCCGCCCGCGGTAAAGCCCAACTGCGCTTTGCCAACAACCGCGTCTTTACCTGCGTCATCCGCGAACTGTCGCTGCAACTGATGAGCTGTTTAATGCAGCGAGTGGATGACCTGCCCACTGTATTTGAGCAAGCCGTCGTCGATATAGAAACCGGCGACGGCGGCAGCCTCGCGCGCCTCAACGGTTATGTCTACAGCATCCAGGCGGGCGATGACCGCCCCGATACCAACATAGTTAAAATCATCATCCGTTTTGTCGATAATGATGCGGAGAAATTCGAAATCTTGTCCAAATACATTGCGCAAATGTAAGCGCGCTATTCAACGCATTGCCTGCAATCCTGAATCGCTGACTATACTCACTTCAAGTTTCACCGCTGCTGCCCACCGGACGGCAGCTTGTTCAGGTTGCATCCAATGTCCTTTATTCTCCGTAGGTACCCAACACTACTGATTTGTATTTTGATGTTTTCATCGCCACACGTTTGGGCAGAGTTGGAACATCGATTCTCTGGCTTTGCCACCTTTGGCCTTGCCTTCAACGATAATCCCCTCCTGGCATTCCGACGCGACGTCACACAAAACGACGGCGCTTACAAAGACAACGCTTCCTGGAAAAACGACTCACTGGTAGGTCTGCAATGGCAGGGACACTGGTCACCTGAATGGGAAGCCGCTGTGCAACTGGTTGCTAAAGACCGCTTCAAAAACACCCTGGAAAATTCGATCGAATGGGCATTTATACGCTACCGACCCGTCGATGGATTTGATGTGCGTCTCGGGCGTATGGGCGCCGATGTATTTATGCTTTCGGAATATCGCCAGGTGGGTTATGCCATGCCGTGGGCGCGCCCTCCGCACGATTATTATGGCATCGCCTCGCTCTATAACTTTGATGGCATAGACATGAACAAGCGCTTTGTGCTGGGCGATGCCATGCTTAATGTCAAAGCGTTTTTTGGTAATTCTGGCGAAGAATACCCCGTCGGTTTCCAAACTGAACTCGGCACCAAATTCGATTTTGATTTGCTCGGCCTGACCACCAGCCTCGATTGGAATTATTGGAAACTGCGTTATACCTACGCGCAAGTCACGGTTAATAGTGACCAGGGGCGCGAACTGCGCACAGCCCTGCAACAACTCACCAATGTGTGGCCGGCCGCTGTCGAGGCGATTCCCGACCTGCAAACACGCAACAAAAAATTTGATTACAGCCAGGTCGGTTTTAATTACGACAATAATACCTGGTGGTTACAAAGTGAATTTGTACGTCTGAGATCGGATGTCGGCCTGGTATCCGACGGGGAACATTTTTATGCAAGCGCCGGCCGCCGCGTTGGCAACCTGGGTTTTTACGTGCTGGGCGGATACGCCGAGCCGCAAAGTGAAATGGTAAATTTGTCGGTTCCCATGGGGCTACCCGCACCCCTCGCCGCGCAACTTAACCTCATCGCCGCTGCGACCGAACGCAGCCTCAACGGCGTGCGCATCAAACAACACAGTTATGGTGTGGGCACGCGCTGGGATTTTGCCAGCAAAATGGCGCTCAAGTTTCAGCTCGAACAATTTGAGATCGACAAGACCGGCACCAATCTCTGGCTGCGCATCGATAACACAACCGAGATAACCGAGAACCAGCAAGCAACTGTAGTAAGCGTCACTCTGGATGTATTGTTCTGATGCGCAATCTTTTACTGATGTTCACAGTCTTGCTATTAAGCGGCTCGCTCAGAGCAGAAATTCTGGTGATCGTGAATACCACCAATTCCATCACCGCTCTTGAACACAAACAAATTGTGGATTTGTTTATGGGGCGCGTATCGGCATTCCCTAACCGGCAACCGGCACGGCCACTGGATTTAAAAGCGGGCACACCCCTGCGCGCCGTTTTTTACAAATCATTAACGGGCAAAAGTGAAGCGCAAGTCGATGCCTATTGGGCCACATTGATATTTGCCGGACGCATGTCACCGCCCGAGCAATTTTCCAACGAGACCGCCTTGATTGAGAAAGTCACCAAAGATCCCTCGGCAATCGCCTATGTCACGCGCCAATCTTTACCCAATGGCGTAAAAATTGTTATGGAGTTGCCTGTACGAGAATGAACTTCAAAAGCCTGCACATTAAAGTCTCGCTCAGTGTTGCTGCGGCTGCGCTCTTTGTGGTGGCCTTGTCCTCGCATTTTTTTTATCAACGCATTTATCAGAGTTCATTTGCAGAAAGTGAGCGTTCCGTGCAACAACTATTGGAAACGGTACAAGCAACTGCGGCCATCGCCGCTTACGTGGGCAACCGCGAACTCGCCCAACAAGTGGTCACTGGTTTGACCCAAAACGACATAGTAGTCGGGGCAAAAATTGTTGTTAACAATGAAATTATTGGCACCGACGGCAGAACCGCTGCCGATGCACAGCAGCCTTTGACTTCAATCGCATTAAACGCGCCGTTCGATGAAAATGAACGTGTGGGCGAACTCACTGTTGTACCGAATTTTCCGTTGATTGTTCTGCGCGCGCGCGACTCAGCAATTGCGACCACCATAAGCCTCGCTGCGCAAGCTGCGGTGGTCGCACTACTGGTATTAATCCTAGTGTATTGGATGATGACGCGTCCGCTATCGCACCTCTCTGGCCGCCTGCATCGCATTACGCCCGGCGACGGCAATCGCCTGGATCTTGTGGATTTCCATCGCGGCGATGAAATCGGTGTGCTCACCGGCGACATCAATTCCCTCTTGCATACAGTAGAAACCATGCTCGAAGAAGAGCGGCAACTGCGTCACCGCGTAGAATTATTGGAGACACGTTTTCGCGGCATTTTTGAAGACAGCAGTGCCGGTATTTTTTTAGTACGCGAACAGGGTTCGCTGATCACCGCTAATCCTGCATTTTTCCGCCTCACCGCCATGGACGAAACGCAGCAGGAAAATATCGGCGATAGCGATATTATCGCGCGCGCTTTTCTCGATCACGAACAGGCTAGCGCGATGATTAAATTATCCCTGGTCAGCAAGCGTCCGCACTCCGCCGATTTGCGCATCCGCACCCTACAACAGGAGCCGGAACGTTGGGTCCATTGCATTTTTTCATCTGCGGGCAATGTTCAACAAGGTGCAGCGGTAGAGGGCGTGATGTACGACGTAACCCAGCGCAAACATGCTGAAGAGCGCATCCGTGAACTGGCAGAAAAAGACAGCCTTACCGGACTAAGCAACCGGCAGGCGGCGGACAGCGCGCTGGAAGAACTCATCCGGCAGCCAACGGTTGGCGGTAAAGAATTTGCGGTCATGCTGATTGACCTCGACCGCTTCAAATATATTAACGACACCTATGGCCACGATGCTGGCGACAAAGTGCTTATCACTATCGCCGCACGCCTGCGCAAGCTGGTACGCGACTCTGACGTAGTGGCACGCATGGGCGGTGATGAATTTTTATTATTGTTAAATCACGCTGGCAATGTCGGCATGGTGCAACGCATCGCGCAAAAAATCCTCGACGCGCAACAGGCGCCCATTGAAATACATCCGGGCGTAATGGAAAAAATCGGGATGAGTATCGGCATAGCGCTCTACCCCGAGCATGGCGACAACCCACTGAGCGTACGCAAACACGCCGACCAGGCCATGTATGCCGTTAAACGGCGCGGCAAAAATAATTACGCCATTTACACTCCCGGCAACAGTGATCTTCCACCTGAACGCTAATTACACACCGCCGCACGACTGTAAACGATTACATTTTAATAACCTAAATGTAAGAAACGTTTACATAGGTTTTTCACACTAATTTAGGATTTAATTTCTACAAAAATCGGTTTTTACGCAAAATAATTTCACACACCACTTGCCCGATACATTTCGTCTGTGTAGCATTTTCTCCATCGACACCAGCTCGCCCTTCGGCGACGCGGACAGCCAAGCCGTATATTCGCGTCGATTTTTCAGAGCCCACCGCATGAAACAACGTAAACCCATAGTGATCGCCAACTGGAAGCTCAACGGCGGACTGGATTTGATCTGTACCTCGGTAGCGTCGTTTATCGGCAAACACTTTGCGGCGCAAATTGCCATCTGCCCACCCTATTTGTATATGCGCGATATGCTGACTTTTTTGCAGTATTCGGAATTGCAGATTGGCAGCCAGAACGTCAGCCGTTATGAATCCGGTGCATACACTGGTGAGACGTCCGCACAAATGCTGAAGCAAGCAGGTTGCTCAATTTGTTTAATCGGCCATTCCGAACGCCGCGCCATGTTTGCGGAAAATAATGAGGGCTGCAAAATCAAAGTGCGCACTGCTTTGAGCCATGGATTATTACCGGTGCTCTGCGTCGGTGAAAATCAGCAGCAGCGCGAAGCCAACATCACCGAGCAAGTTCTGTTTGAACAATTGCGTGGCGGCCTCGCCGATACTGATCTCACCGGAAAAGACCTGTGTGTTGCCTATGAGCCAGTCTGGGCGATTGGCACTGGCCTTGCAGCAACTCCTGCAATTGCACAAGAAGTACATCAATGCATTCGCGCTGAACTTGCGCGCATTTTTGATCAGGAGACTGCCAATCGCGTGCGCATTTTGTACGGTGGCAGTGTGACCAAAAGCAACGCGTCCGATTTATTACAACAAACGGATATCGATGGTTTGTTAGTAGGCGGAGCCAGTTTGGACCCAGGTCATTTTGTTGCGATTTGCGAGCAGGCGTCGGAACTTGCTGCGCTGAATGATTAAATAGTTTTGTTGGTGTCATTAGGAGTAAGCGCGGCAAGCAGCGCCCCTACACGCAACAGTAGCGTTCATACACACGACAGCAGCGACCATAGAGCGCAATGAAGATTTCCAAATAAATTTATATTCAACATAAAAAAAGAAAAACTAAAAAAATCCAATCGGCGAATTATTCGGTCATCAAACACAATCAACCACAGCTCAGGATTTGATGATGAACAGTCTCGCTAATCTCGTTGCCCCCGGCGTTGCCACTGGCGATGCCGTAAAAACCTTATTCAACGCTGCCAAAGCCGGCGGTTTTGCTTACCCAGCCGTCAACGCTGCCAATACCAATACTATTAACGCTACGCTCGAAGCGGCGCGCAAGGTAAATTCGCCGGTGATCGTGCAATTATCGCAGGGCGGCTCCGCATTTTTTCTCGGTAAAAGCATCAAGCTCGATGGCCAGGGCAGTGCCGTATTAGGCTCCATCGCCGCCGCACGTTATGTACACACAGTGGCGGAAGCCTATGGTGTGCCGGTGATATTGCATACTGATCACACCGCCAAAAAATTACTGCCCTGGATCGACGGCTTGCTGGTGGCGAGCGAGCAACATTTCGCACAAACCGGCACGCCATTGTTCAGTTCGCATATGATCGATTTGTCGGAAGAATCGCTGCAAGAAAATATCGAAATTTCAGCTGTCTATTTGGCCCGTATGCACAAGCTTGGCATCACACTGGAAATCGAATTGGGTTGCACCGGCGGTGAAGAAGATGGGGTAGATAATAGCCATCTTGATAATGCTGCGCTTTACACCCAGCCGCAGGATGTTGGCTACGCCTACGAAAAATTGCGCCCCATCAGCGACAAATTCACCATCGCCGCATCCTTTGGTAATGTGCATGGTGTTTACAAACCCGGCAATGTAAAACTCACACCAGAAATTTTGCGCAATTCACAGACCTATGTAAGTGAAAAATTCGGTGTACCGCACAATAGCCTCGATTTTGTATTCCATGGTGGTTCCGGTTCCGAAGCACAGGACATTGCCCAAGCCATTCATTATGGTGTAGTCAAAATGAATATCGATACCGATACGCAATGGGCGTTTTGGGAAGGCACCATGGAATATTACAAAGCCAATGCCGATTATTTACAGGGCCAAATCGGCAACCCTGAAGGCGATGAAAAACCCAACAAAAAGTATTACGATCCGCGCGTTTGGTTGCGCCAAAGTGAAGAGCATATGGTGCAACGCCTTGAACAATCGTTCGCCGATTTAAATTGTCTTAACCGCTACGTTTAACAGCAATTGAAATGCTATTACCCGTTCAGGAACTTGCATGAAAAATTTATTCAGTGTGTTGCGTAACGACGATGTCGATGCGGATTTAATCCAGGTGATTGAAGCCGTTATCGACGCCAGCAAAGAAATTGCGTTCCGCGTGCGCCAGGGTGCGCTCGCGGGCGTGCTCGGCTCTACGCAAGATGAAAATATCCAGGGCGAAACACAAAAACAATTGGATGTAATTTCCAACCAATTGATGAAAGATTTATTACTGGCCTGTACGCCAGTAGCCGCGTTGGCATCAGAGGAAGAAGACACTGTCGTCGCTGCCAATCCGGAAGGGAAATTTGTGGTGGCCTTTGATCCGCTCGATGGTTCATCCAATATCGATATCAATGGACAGATAGGGACTATCTTCAGTATTTACCGAGCCCTGGATTCAGCTCCGCATCACAGCGAAC
>JAJQJO010000188.1 GCA_021323495.1 Cellvibrio sp.
TCGACAACAGCAAATAGTGTTTAACTGCAATAAAAAACCCCCGGCTTGTGGCCAGGGGTTTTCGTCATGCAGCAATCTTTTTAAACGGCGATAACCGTTTTAAAAAATTAGCGCTTGTAAGAGCACTTGTTAGGGTTGCCCACGGGATCTGATCCAAACGCGGCAACGGTACAGGCGATAGAGCCTGGTACTGATACACGTTTCAATACCCACTTACCTTTACGGCCAAATGCTACCCAGCCATCGCCGGATGATACTGAACAGGTCTCGCCCAGGTCAGCACACTTGGAGAAGCCGCTTGGATAGTCACCGGTGCCGCCCAGAACGGGTTCGCCATTTGATGAACTCGCACTGCTGGATGCCACTGAGCTTGAAGCAGCGCTGCCGGTGCTACCAATTTTCGCCGATGCGGCATTGGAGTTGGTCACTACACCGGAGGTAATGTTTTTGATCCAGTAGTAGTAGGTCTGGCCAGATGCTGCAGTCGAGTCTGTGTACATGCGCGCTGATGAAGACAAGGAAGCGATACGCACACGGCCAGCCGGTTCTGCATCAACATCGCGATAGACTTCTTGCGTACCCAGGGTCAGGTTGTTTGGAGTCCAGCTAAGTACAATGCTATTGCCAGTCGCAGTTGCGCCCAGAGCGATAGTACCGTTAGAAACAGCCGAACTTGAGGATGCCGACACTACCGAGCTGGAGGATCTGCTCGATGAAACCACGGCAACCGAGCTTGACGATTTGCTTGATGGGGCAAGCGATGAAACAACACTGGAAGAGCTGGTGCCGCCACAAGCCGCTGCGGTCAATTGCGCGTTGTTTTTGCCTACACCGGCGTACTGGTCGAGCTTGTCTTTCACACATTGTGGAGTGACTGGCGAGTAGCTGTAAGGAATGCTGATCGGGAAAGGGGCAGTGGTCGTCCAGTTGGTAGCATCGATAGTGCCGCCGCTGCTCCAGGTGATGTTGTACGTCGCAAAATCACCGGGGTTTCTCACGTTATTGTTGCGCAGGTCCCATTTACCGCAGTTGCTGCTGTCGTAGCGGCAGGTCACCGGGTTTTTGGCGTTCTGGAACCAGTTGCTTTCAATCAGCGCATAACCGGCCTGGCGTACGTTGATGCCGGAATCGGTAATGCCGTCATAGAAGTTGTTGTACATATGCGTCCAGCCGCCGCGTTGCAGCGGCAGGCGTGCACTTACATTGCGGTAGATGTTGTGGTGGAAAGTAATCTCGCGGCCACCGGCAATATCCGTACTGCTTGAACCATCAAGGCCGACTTTTTTGCTGTCGCGGATCAGGTTGTAAGACACGGTGACGTAGTGCGAGTCCTTCTTGATATCGATCGCACTTTCAAAGGTCAGGTCGCCATCGGGTGAGCCTTTACATTCGTTGTTCACTGCAAACAGTTCGTTGTGGTCGACCCATACGTTGCTGCCGCTGTCGATGCGGATCATATCGGCGTCATTGCTCGCACCGGCGAGTGCGCCGATTTTCATGTTGCGGATGATCACATTGCTGGATTTGTTCACCACGATACCGAAATTCGCGGAAGAACCGTTGGCCCCGATGATGGTGACACCCTTGGTCATTTCCTTGATTTCCACGTAGCGGTAAGCATCGCTCCAACGCGGGTTGGGGCAGTTGCCCGAGGCATCGACGGTGTGGTTTTTGATCATCTGGTTGATCAGCGAATCTTCATTGCCGGTGTAGGTAATGACCACCGGATAACCGCCGCTTTTGGCGTTGGCGACAATGGTTTTGACCTGGTCGAGGCTGGATGCGGTGAATGCTTGTGAACCGCTGACGCTACCGCCATCGGTAGTGGAGAAACCACCGGTAGATGCCGCATAGGCGGTGCTGCCGCTGAGCAGGGCAATCGCCGCTGCAATAGATTTAATCGCGAAGCCTGCGCGTTTAAACGCCAGGCACGAGTTAGTAGTGTTCATATATGATTATTCTCGACTTATGAATTCGAAGGGAGTTGTGGTAATGCGAGACCAAGCCGAAAGTGTTTTTAAAGCTCTTATTATTGTTTCCTTAGAAACCGTCACCAATAACCCGTTTGCAGAGGTAAATAGCCGGTGCAACGCAGATTCAGGGAGGTCAATACAACAGAGGAAATTGGTACATTTATCAGATCATGCCTACAAATAGGATATATGCACAAAGATCACAGTTTTGCCAATTGCCAGACAATATTTTTATTCGACCGGGCTTGTCCGGCCAACATAGAGTCACCCATAAAAACCGGCCGCCATCAGTGGCAACTCAATCTTATGCATGTTATCGGTAGCCGCAACAGTCAGATATTTTTGGTTTGGCGATACTGTTCCGTCATCAATGCTACAAACCGCTGGGCCCCCAAACCCAGCGGACGCTCGCGCGACCAGACCAGATCGATCCACAGCTCTTCATCATTGGTGAAATTTTCAATCGGCAACTCCACCAACATGCGGCCATTAATATAGGGCTGGATGCAGGCGCGCGGCAGCCAGGCCCAGCCGAGTTCCGCCAGTACAAGTTGCACGGCTGCTTCGGGCTGATCCACTCGCCAGTAGTGTTCGGACACAATACAAAATTTATCAGTAGCGGATTTGCCCCCATCCCGGTTGCGGCTGCCCACCATGATCTGTCGCAGCGGACGCAGCTGGCTGTCGTTGATACTGCCGTCGGGCGGGATTTGTTGCATTAGCGGATGGGTACGGGCAATCACCGCCACCAGGGTTTCCCAACCAACCTCCTGAAAATTCTCGCGTCCGTCGGCAGCGGGGCGCTCAAATACCAGGGCGAGCTGGGCACTGCCATCGTGCAGGAGCCGCAGCGCATCGGCTTGCGGAGCGGTGATGATGCGGAGCTCCAGTAGCGGATGTTCCTGGGCCAGGATCCGCAGGGGTCCCACCCAGGGGGTAGCCTGCAATTCAGGGGTTATCACCAGGGTCAGGCAAGCCTCCAGACCCTGGCTCAGTTCCAGCGCCTGGGTGTTGAGCTGCTGTAATTGACTTATCAGCAGCCGCGCCTGGGGTTCCAGCGCCCGCGCCATGGCCGTGGGTTTGGGTTCACGACCACTGCGGTCAAACAGTTCGAGAGCGAGCTCCGCCTCCAGGTTGGCAATCGCCATACTGATCGCCGAGGGCACCCGTCCCAGCTGGCGCGCGGCAGCCGAAAAGGAGCCGGTATCCAGCACCGCCAGGAACACGCTAATTGTTTCGGAATTAAATACCCCGTTCATCGAGCCCTTCCCCTGATCTATCAATAAATCTGATAGTAGCTAACTTTTTCTATCATCACAAAGCATAGAAACTGGCCAGATTGAATTAACCAGAGGTGGCTATGCAAGGTTTGAAACGTCGTGTCGTCTATGTAGGACTGTACGAATTTATCGCGATTATCCTGTCTGCCTTCTTATTGAAACTGATTAGCAGCGCCGGTACCGGTGATTCGCTGGCGATTGCGGTTATCGCTTCCGCGATTGCGATCCTGTGGAACCTCGCGTTTAACTACGGTTTTGAATGCTGGGAAAAACACACCCGACACCAGGGACGCAGCGTCGGTGTCCGCGTCCTGCACGCACTTGGCTTTGAGGGCGGATTGCTGCTGTTTCTAGTGCCGGTGATCGCCTGGTGGCTGGATGTCAGCTTTCTGCAAGCCTTGATATTGGACCTGGGTTTGCTAACGTTTTTCCTGGTTTATACCTTTGCTTTTAACTGGGTATTTGATCTGGCATTTGGTTTGCCGACTTCAGCGATGACGACCACAGCCGCCTGTCATTAATCCATCTGCTCCGGTTTTTTATCGGTTATCTGAATCTGTTTTTAGTACAGATGAACATCCATAGTGACCGGCATCATTGTGGATGAGATACAACCATGAACAACACTGGCAGCCCCCTGCTAATCCCCACCAAAACCCTGCCTGCCTTCAAGCCTGCAAATACTGACGGCAAAATTTTTACGCGCAGCTTCAGTGGGCGTTTCCGCAATTGGCGCATCGGCGCGGCGGGGCTATTGGCGCTGCTGTTTTTTGGAACATCGTGGATTAACTGGAACGGCCACCAGGCCATATTGTGGGATCTGGATACCCGCCAGTTCCACGTTTTCGGCGCAACCTTTTGGCCACAGGATTTTATGTTGCTCTCGCTGGTGATGATCATCGGCGTATTTTTACTATTCGCCGTAACCATGGTCGCCGGGCGCGTCTGGTGCGGCTACACCTGCCCGCAAAGTGTGTGGACCTGGGCGTTTATGTGGGTCGAAAATATTACCGAGGGTGACCGCAACCAGCGCATCAAACTCAATAACTCGCCCGCTACTTTTTCCAACGTTGCCAGGCGCAGCGCCAAACATGGTTTATGGCTGGTGATGAGCCTGGCCACCGGCATTGCATTTGTTGGTTATTTTATTCCGGTGCGCGAACTCACGTTGAATTTGCTGCACCTGGAGTGGTTTACGGCCAGCGCGATTTGGGTATTTATTGTCACCGCACTCACTTACATCAACGCTGGCTGGGTGCGCGAAAAAGTGTGCTTGCATATGTGCCCTTACGCCCGCTTCCAGAGTGTAATGTTTGATCGCGATACCCTGGTGATCTCGTACGATGCCAGACGCGGAGATGCACGCGGTTCGCGCAAAAGGGATGATGATCCGAAACAGCTTGGCTTGGGGGATTGCATTGATTGTTATATGTGTGTGCAAGTCTGCCCCACCGGTATTGATATCCGCGATGGCCTGCAAATGGATTGTATCGGCTGCGCCGCCTGCATTGATGCCTGCGACGAGGTGATGGATAAAATGGGCTATGCACGCGGGCTGGTCAGCTATACTTCCGAGGCTGCCCTCGCTGGCGAACCGACACAAATTTTGCGCCCGCGCCTGTGGGCTTATGTTACCGCAATGATAATTATGCTGGCTGCATTATGGATTGCATTGGATGCACGCGAGCTGGTGGATATGAGTGTGGTAAAAGACCGTACTGTGTTGTATCGCAAAAATAGTGATGGCGATATTATCAATGTGTACCGGTTAAAAATTACCAACAAAACCCAAACACCTGCGCGCTATGAATTGCGTATCGACAATGACGCGCGTTTATCGCTCACACGCTCTTTGGCACTCGATTTAAAACCCGGCGAAATTGTGGATATGCCGATCAGTGTAGTGATGAAAGGAAACAGCGCAGGATCAGGTATGGCCCACTTTGATTTTGTTCTGGTTGACAGCAACAGCTTGCTCACACGCGCAACAGCAAATTTTATTTATCCGGCATTTTGATTGCCGTTTTTTCCCCCTCATTCCCAAGCTCCGCTTGGGAATGCAGATGAAAGGATTTAAATAAAAAATTTTGCAGCTTCTATTAACGGTCAGTTCAAATTTTCAACCTATGCGTTCCCAAGCTCCGCTTGGGAACGAGGGAAAATAAAATCCGTAATGAAACTCTATGACCTGTTATGAAACTTTATGAAAAGCTAGCCGATGAAATTGCGCAATCAATCCGCACCGGTGTACTTGCTGCCAATGAAAAAGTGCCCTCAGTGCGCACCGCTAGCCGCACTTACGGTGTAAGCCAGGCCACGGTGTTCCAGGCCTATTATTTACTGGAAAGTCGCGGCTTGCTCCAGGCGCGGGCACGCTCGGGTTATTTTGTGCGGGCACAAGCCCGGCGTGCCCTGGCAGAACCGGAAATGAGTACATCCGGCACCGATAGCACCGATGTTGGTGTGAGCGAACTGGTGTTTTCAATTTTGGGTTCGGTCAAAGACCCGGACACCATCCATTTTGGCTCGGCCTTTCCCAGCCCCGATTTATTTCCGCTTGCGCGTTTGGCGCGCTCGATGGGCAAAAGCGTCCAGCACTTACCAGCGCGCGCCATTCTCACTGACATGACTTATGGCAATCCCAACCTGCGCCGCCAGATCGCACTGCGCTATATGATGAACGGGGTGGTGCAATCACCGGATGAACTGGTGATTACCAACGGCGCACTGGAAGCATTGAATTTGTGTTTGCAGGTGGTAACCAAACCGGGCGATCTGGTTGCGATTGAATCACCAACATTTTATGCGGCACTGCAAATTCTGGAGCGATTGCAATTAAAAGCAGTTGAAATTCCAGTGCATCCGCGCGATGGCATTCATTTGCCAACCCTCGAAGACAGCTTGCAGCGTTTGCCGATCAAAGCCTGCTGGTTTATGAGCAGCTTTCATAATCCGCTCGGCGCGTCCATGAGCGAAGCAAAAAAGCAGACTCTCTATGATTTGTTGCAACAATATCAAGTGCCGTTAATTGAAGATGACGTTTACGCAGAGCTGTATTTTGGTACGACGCCACCCAAACCGGTAAAGTCTTTTGATCACGCGGGACTGGTAATGCACTGTGGCTCTTTTTCCAAAAATCTTGCACCGGGTTACCGGGTCGGCTGGGTTTCAGCGGGGCGTTATGCTGAAAAAATCCATCGCTTGAAATTAATGACAACCATATCACCCTCGGTGCCAGCACAGGTTGCAATCGCCGATTATTTACAACACGGCGGCTATGACCGTCACCTGCGTAAATTGCGCAATCTGCTGGAAACGCAGCAACAATTAATACTGACGGCTATCGCCCGTTATTTTCCCGCGCAGACAAAAGTGACCCAGCCGGGTGGAGGTTATTTTTTGTGGGTAGAGTTGCCGGAACACGTAGATACACTGAAATTATTTTCATTGGCGCTGGTGCAAGGAATCAGCATTGCACCCGGCCCCATATTTTCTGCTACGCAGCGGTTTCGCAATTGCGCGCGGATTAATTACGGCCAGCCCTGGAATAAAGATACTGAAGCGGCAATCGCAGTGTTGGGAAAATTGGTTGCGTCCTTGTGAAAACCGTCCGCAAATAAAAGAATAACTACACCTCCCGGTGCATAATAAAATGCTACACCACAGCTGAAATCCAGCGCCGCAAGCGACTGCGTAGATATTGCAGTGTAGGTTTACCGCGCCAGGAACCCCAGCATAAATGGGCGCCTATCGTCTGTGCCGATTTTTTGGCTGTCAGTTTGGCCATGGTAAATTCCGGATAAATAACATCGCCGGGCATGATAGTAATATCATCGTTGTATTCCGGATGGTCTTGTAAAAACAAAGTGAGTGCATGAGGGCCACTGAGAAAAACAATATTGGTTTCACCCGCGCGGTGTTTGGCAAAAATACTCTCGACAAATTTTAACCACATATCAAAACCCGGTTCCGATGCCATAAAAGCATTGCCGAGTTTGTAGCTGCCGCCAATACTTTTGCATTCCCGCTCTTCAACCGCCAACACACATTTGTGCGCTAGAAATTTCGCATCCAGCGGTTTATAAAATACATAATCCGTATCGAAGTGGTTGGAGGCATCAGTCCAGGCGTGATATTCAAAGTCGGGCATTAATGCACGCGCGCGCCGCGTCAGTTGCCGCTCTTCCCAGACGTAGGATTTGGAACACTGGTGCAGGATCTTGGGAATCATACGTTTTCCTTTCCAGAGAGCTGTTAAACCAACAGGCAGATTACCGATGATTTATTACGCAAATGCTGTGCCAGAGGACAAATAGCGTATTTTTAGCAGGAATCAGTGTTGTAGAACGACAGTATAGGGGCATTTAAATTTGCATTGCACCAGATTAATCCATCTTTCAGGCTAACCAAAAAAATCCAATTGGCCGTCATTTTTTTTAGGGGTGACAGGAATAGTGTGCGGTTTGCGAAATAAACTGCATTCCATCTGCGCAAAGCGGCCACTTTTGCTGAGGTTGTAGCGTTTGAGCCCTTTGGCAAAACGCTGGCGGATCATATCGGCCCATAACCCTTCACCGCGCATACGCGTGGCAAAATTTGCATCGTAATCCTTGCCGCCGCGCATATCGCGGATGCGGTTCATTACCCGTTGGGCGCGTTCGGGAAAGTGGATTTCCAGCCATTGCTGGAACAGCGGGTTCACTTCCCAGGGCAAACGCAGCACTGTGTAAGCGGCGGCGCTGGCGCCCGCGTCAGCAGCGGCACCCATCACCTTTTCCAACTCCTGTTCCGTCACAAAGGGAATTACCGGCGCGATGCTTACCAATACCGGAATGCCCGCCTGCGCCAGTTTTTCGATGGTGCGCAAGCGGCGCGAGGGTGATGCCGCACGCGGCTCAAGCGTGCGCGAAATACTGTGGTCCAGAGTGGTGATAGTTATGGAAGCGGCGACCAGATTTTTGCCCGCCATGGCGCCAAGCAGATCTATATCCCGTTCAATCAATGCCGACTTGGTTATCAGCCCGACCGGGTGATCGCATTCATGCAATACCTCAAGGCAGCGGCGGGTCAGGCGCAGCTCGCGCTCACAGGGTTGGTAAGCGTCCGTATTAACACCCAGGGCAATGGGTTGCGGCTGGTAGCTTTTATGGGCGAGTTCGCGCCGCAGCAATTCCGGCGCATTGGTTTTGGCATAGAGCCGGGTTTCAAAATCCAGCCCCGGTGACAGGCCTAAATAAGAGTGGGTCGGCCGCGCAAAACAATAAATACAGCCGTGTTCGCAGCCGCGATAAGGATTGAGCGACACACTGAAGGGTAAATCCGGTGATTGGTTGCGGCTGAGGATCGTCTTGGCCAGCTCCGGAGTAACGCTGGTCTTGAGGGCGGGATTAATGTCGGTGTCTTCGATATAGGGAAGCCAGCCGTCGTCCACCGTTTCGATCAATCGGGTTTCAAAACGACCGGCGAGGTTATCGATTGCACCGCGCCCTTTATGGGCTTGGGGTACGGCGTTGATCCAGGGGGCAAGCTCGATAAAATCCTCGTCATTGGCGCTCATAGCATCACCCTCACAAAACGATACTGTATATATAGACAGCTATTTTGTGCTTAAATCCAGGGCTGCGCAAGCCGGGGTTGATGTTATCTCGCTTATGGGTGCAACCTTTTTGCAGGTTACCCGTAAGTTCCTCCGACAATTCAGTCAAAGGAGGAA
>JAJQJO010000189.1 GCA_021323495.1 Cellvibrio sp.
TTGTGTGCGAGCCATTCGGAAACGCGTTTGCCCTGTCCGTAGGCGTTAATGATATCGAGCGAATCGGGGGCGCCCGGATAACTTTCAGGAATATGGCTGAGCGCTATTGGTTGACGGCCGTAAACAGCCCCGGAACTGGTTAACAGAAAACGTGTAGCACCTGAACGTTGCGCGAGTCCAAGGGCGGCGCTGGTACCTTGCACGATTTTGTCAAATGCGGCGATGGGATCATCACCGGTTTTTGCCACATCAGTGGCAGCATGGATCACGCTGTCGAACGGGCCATGGATTTCATCTAGCGCGCTGACATCACCCTGGATCAGGGTAAGGGTACTATGCCTCGCCAGATGCGGTGCCTTGGTAATAAACGCAGCCGGATCTCTGCTCAGCACACTTAGGTGTAAATTCAAAACCAATTCCTGGTTTGCCCAGAGCAGCGCTTCCAATAACCAACAGCCGACAAAGCCTGTGCCGCCAGTAATAAAAATATGTTGGTTGCGCAATGTCTCCCATACGTTATGCGGGGTATGGGAGATGATCAACTGCAGGTCATCCAGCGCAACACCGGGTTGGTAAGTTGAGGAAGTGTGATGAGTAGAGTCCATGTTCATTGGCTATTAAAAATTTAACCCAAAAAATTCTTCCATTTTTTCAGCGACATAATCGAAATGTTCGCTGCCGAGTGCAGGATAGATGCCCAACCAGAGCGTATTATTCATCGTATTGTCAGTAACGGTTAAGTCGCCTACCACACGATATTCGACACCTTGGAAATAAGGTTGGCGGGTTAGATTTCCGGCAAATAATAAACGTGTACCGATTTTGTTTTGATCCAGAAATTTTACGAAATCAACACGTTTGACACCTGCGCTCTCCTTGAGTGTAATCGGGAAGCCAAACCAGGAAGGTTCGCTGTTGGGGGTTGGTTGTGCTATGTCAATAAAATCGGTGAGATTGCCCAGGCGTGCTTTTAATAAATCATAATTGCGTTTACGCGCATCGATAAACTCTTGCGCGCGCTCTAGCTGCGCCAGGCCACAGGCGGCTTGCATATCGGTTATTTTTAAATTGTAACCAATATGTGCGTAGACATATTTGTGATCATAGCCCACTGGCAAACTACCAAACTGCTGGCCAAAACGATTGCCGCAAGTATTGTCACAACCCGGTGCGCAATAACAATCACGACCCCAATCACGGAACGATTCGGCGATCATTTTCAATTGCGGGTTGTTGGTAAACACCGCACCACCTTCACCCATAGTGATATGGTGTGCCGGATAAAAACTCAAGGTGGCAATGTCGCCAAAGGTGCCTACTAATTTTCCATCATATTTAGCGCCCAGTGCATCGCAACAATCTTCTACCAACCAAAGGTTATATTTTTCGCACAATGCTTTTACTTTGGTGAGATTAAATGGGTTGCCTAATGTATGGGCGAGCATGATCGCTTTGGTTTTTGGCGTAATGGCCGCCTCAATTAACTCGGCATTAATATTATGGGTGGCCGCATCTACATCGACAAAGACCGGGATGGCGCCAAACTGGATGATTGGGTTTACGGTGGTAGGAAAACCGGCTGCAACGCCAATAACCTCATCGCCTTTTTTAATCGCGCGGGCACCGAGCTTGGGTGAAGTGAGTGTGCTAAAGGCAACTAAATTAGCAGACGACCCTGAGTTAACCGAAAGTAAATATTTCACACCCAGGAATTCGGCCAGTTTTTTTTCAAATTCGGTATTAAATCTTCCAGTGGTTAACCAGCAATCAAGTGATGCATCAACCATTAGTTGCATTTCACGCGCACCCACTACTTTACCCGAGGGAGGGATAACGCTTTCGCCGGGCGTAAATGGTTTAGGTGCGGTAGTCAATTCTGCAAATTGTTGAACCAGCTTGGCGATTTCTTGGCGAAGAATTTCAGGAGTCATTGTGCTGCCTTTTTGATATCTACATCGATAAAAATTAGTTGGCGCGCATAGCGGCCATGTATTGTTTTATTTCGTTGATGCTATAGTCATTCATGTCGTGGTTAGCGAGCCATGCGCGCTGCCAGGCAATAATCTTGTCGAGCGTCTGGTGCAAGCGCCAGCTCGGTTCCCAATGTAAATGGGTGCGTGCTTTGGAAATATCCAACTTAAGATATTTAGCTTCATGGGGATGATCACCGCTATCCAATTGCCAGCTTGCACCCTTCCCCCAATTCTTTACCATTTGGTCCAGAATCCATTCGACCGGCTCAACATCCTGGTCGCGCGGGCCAAAATTCCAACCTTCAGCGTATTGTTGTCCGTGTTGATACAACGCTTGCGCCAGCACCAGATAACCACTCAATGGTTCCAGCACGTGTTGCCAGGGACGGGTTGCCTGTGGATTGCGGACAACCACTGGTTCCGCATTTTCAAATGCACGCAGGATATCGGGAATCAATCGATCCTGGGCCCAGTCACCGCCGCCAATGACGTTGCCCGCACGGGCTGAACC
Organism: Cellvibrio sp.; assembly: GCA_021323495.1. Lineage (GTDB taxonomy): Bacteria > Pseudomonadota > Gammaproteobacteria > Pseudomonadales > Cellvibrionaceae > Cellvibrio. Next base: position 2,485 of record JAJQJO010000189.1, read on the forward strand.
CAGCGCCGGGCTGTTGGGCTTGTTAAAAAAAGAATTGCGATACGCCGAAGTGATTAACTCAACACAACCTTTACTGTTGCTATAGGGATCGTGGCCGCCCATGGGTTCGTGTTCGCGATAACCCCATTCCCATTCGCGGTTTTCATAACATTTATCGGTAGTGACATTTACGATCGCGCGCACTGAAGAACACAGGCGTGCAGCTTCCAATACGTGCAAGGTTCCCATTACATTGGTGGAATAGGTGGCCAATGGTTCGCTATAAGACAAGCGCACCAGTGCTTGAGCTGCCATATGAATAATAATTTCCGGATTAAATTCCGTCATACTCTGGCTGAGGGTATCGAGGTCGCGGATATCACCGACATCGGATTCCATCGCCTGGGCAACTTTTGCAACCTCGAACAATGCCGGTGTAGTAGATGGTGCGAGTGAAAAACCTTTCACTACCGCACCCATATGCGTGAGCCATAAACTAAGCCAGCTGCCTTTAAAACCAGTATGCCCTGTCAAAAATACGCGCTTGCCTTGCCAGAAGGCAGCATCAACCTGAGCTTTCACATTTACTCCCAGTTTTTCCAGGGCGCATTACCACTTGCCCATAATTCTTCAAGGTAGGTTTTATCGCGCAGTGTATCCATTGGTTGCCAAAAGCCCTCATGCTTGTAGGCCATTAACTCACCATCATTGGCCAGGGTCATTAATGGATGCTGCTCCCAAACGGTATAGTCATCTTCAATCAGGTTGATTACCTTGGGTGACAATACAAAAAAACCGCCATTGATCATGGCGCCATCGCCTTTGGGTTTTTCTTTAAAGCTCCTTACGCGGTTATTCTCTATGTCCAGTGCGCCGAAACGGCCCGGTGGAAATGTTGCGGAAAGGGTGGCGAGCTTGCCATGGGTTAAATGGAAATCAATTGTCTTGGATATGCTGATGTCACTGACACCATCGCCATAAGTGAAACAAAACGCTTGTTCATCTTTGACGTGGTCGTAAACCCTTTTCAATCGGCCGCCGGTCATGGAATTATCGCCGGTATCGATCAACGTAATTTTCCAGGGCTCGGCGCGTTGTTGATGGACATGCATTTGGTTTTCGCTCATATCAAACGTAATATCCGACATGTGCAGAAAATAATTAGCGAAATATTCTTTAATGACATAGCCTTTGTAGCCACAGCAAATAATAAAATCATTGATGCCGTGGGCTGAGTACATTTTCATGATATGCCAGAGGATAGGTTTACCACCTATTTCCACCATAGGCTTTGGACGGGTAACTGTTTCTTCACTTAAACGGGTGCCTAAGCCACCAGCGAGGATAACCGCTTTCATTAGTGCTCTCCTTAAATGTAATTATAATTATGAACTGACGAAAGCGTCAGAATAAAAATTCTCGGGTTTCAAACCTTGTGCGATAAACAATTTTTTTGCTGCGTGAATCATAGTGTCAGAGCCACAAGCATAAATGACAGAATCATTTATCGCTATAGCATCGGCAATCACTGCATCCTGCACATAACCCTTTCGACCCTCCCAGCCTTCCTGCGCCTGGCTGAGGGTTGGGCGAAAAATAACATTAAGGTTAGTAAAATCAGGTCGCCAATAAAGGTCTGCCAGATGCCTGGCCCCCCAATAAATATAAATATTTTTTCCCTCTACCCATTCAGCCTTGGTAGCAAATGCTTCCAACATGCTTTTTATAGGTGCAATGCCGGTTCCAGTGGCTAAAAAAATAATATTTTTTTCTGCTTTGGGATGAAAACAGAATGTGCCATGGGGACCTTCCAAACGCAATAAATCATTGGTTTTGGCCTCGTTAAACCAGTAATGGCTCATCTGGCCATTGTTGACTGCACGTACATGTAACTCCAGCTTTCCATCTGCCTGCAGGAGATTCGCGATTGAATAACTGCGACGGATACCACTCCTGGCAATAACATCAATATATTGGCCCGGTAGATAATTGAACTGGTTAGTGGGTGGCAGGCGCAGTAATATCTGGATCACATCGGGCGCTAGTAAATGGAGTTGATCAATTTTGCAGGGTAGCGTGAGGGTTTTTATGCTGGCGAGTAGGCCCAGGTCTTCTATATCCAAATCCAGGTCATTCACAGCGGTCCTGCAGCAGGTCAAGATAAAACCCGCATCAACCTCGTTTTCTGTGAGGCTTTCTTCGGCTTTTAGGATCTGTGTTTCACCTTTGGTCACGAGGGCTTTGCATGCACCACAGCGGCCGGTACGGCAACTGTGCTCAAGCACTAACCCTTGGGCCTTTGCAGCGTCAAGTATACTGGTGTCGGCAGTTGCTAAAAACTGTTTGTGGTTGGAGAGAGTAACTACTGCCATGGCGCAATCCGTTGATCGTCCAGGTTGTGATAAGCTCTGGCGATTTATTATTAAATTAAAAGATGATTTTTTATTAAAATTAAAAGTTATCAAATTAAAAATTGATGCGTTCTTTCTCGATCACCAAGGGTCTTCTTTTGCTGTAAATATGAATCGAGCCGAGGTATTCGCCTAAAATGCCAACAAAAAATAATTGTACCGAGGCGAAAAAGAAAATGCCTATTACTATGGGGGCCATGCCTAGACTAAATGAATTCCAGAAAATCAGTTTTAATAAGAAATAAATAACAGCAATAAAAATACTGATAAACGAGAGTAAAAACCCTGCCATTGTCGCAATCCGCAAGGGCACTTGTGAGTGGGAAATAATTCCCAGCATGCCAATGTCATACAAGGTGAAAAAATTATTTTTGGTGATGCCCCGGACCCGCACCGGTTGATCATAGGGTATTTGGTGAATCCGTAAGCCTATTTCGGCAATTAGCCCGCGGAAATAAGGGTAGGGATCATTAATGCTGCGCAGGTGGCCGATTACTTCTTTATCGTAAAGACCAAAGCCGGTGAAGTTATCGATAAGGTCGATATTGGAAAGCCGGTTTACGGTTTTGTAATAAAGCTTGCGGATAGAAAACATCACTGATGATTCTTCACTTGAACGTTTGGTGCCGATAACCGTCTGGAAACCTTCTTCCCACTTTTTAATAAATTCGGGTATCAGGCTTGCAGGGTCTTGCAAGTCGGCCACAAATAAAATGACGGCGTCCCCATTTGCTTGTAACAGGCCGTGATAGGGGGAGCGGATGTGGCCAAAGTTCCTGCTATTGGAAATTATCTTGACATGCTTATCGGTGCTGGCGATATCGCGCAAAATCTCCAGGGTTTTATCAGTGGAGGCGTTGTCGATAAAAATATGTTCATAGGTGTAGTTGTCATGGTGTGCAAATACGTTTTGTATCAGCTTCACGCACTCCTGCACATTATCTTCTTCATTGTAACAGGGCGTTACCACACTAATAAGTTTCATGTTGTTTTCCTTTGAACACAAAAAATTTATTAAGCAAAAATGACAGTATGGTGGTCGGGATGATGGCAAATGCTCCTGCAAGGTAAGCACTTAGCCCAAACCTGACCATCAATTTAATTAACAGCAGGTTCACACAAAACGTTATTGCATAAACTGCAAAAAATTTTCCAATGAGACGTTTATCCCGGGACTGGAATACTAACCTGCCAATGGTGTGGAAGTTAAAAATTACACCAGCGATGGTGGCGAATAACAAGGCATAGGTATATTCCAGCCCCAGATAGATAAGCAGGGCATAGAGCGAATAGCCAAACAGGGTATTCAAAATCCCCACGGCTAGAAACCTGAACAATTGGGTTGTTAACACGCAGGGTACTCCGGGTGTATTTTACCGGCGCCACAGGGCGCCCGGTTTAACTGTTAAGGTAAATGCCCCAGATAAATATCAGTGCCGAGAGTGAAAACAAGGCTGACATTGTGATGCCTATATTTGCCAGGCGGACAGCACCCTGCTGTTGGAAACGCAAAATACTCACACCATAAAGTGCGCAAAAAGTGAGGATGATTGGCACTATGTATCTGAAATCAATATTTGCCGGAAAAGTCATGCGCATATAGGTCACACCGGCCCACAGGAAAAATCCGGAAAGAAGCACCGGTGCCATCCGTTTGAAGTCTTCTTTGGCCATGCGATAAATACCGAACAACATATAAATAAACATCAAGACGGCAAGAAAACTGCAAATAACAGCGGTGTTCACGTTCAGCAGGGCCAGATATTTAAACTCACCAAATAATCCGGTTTTGCCCAGATAGTTCCAGAAAAATTGACGTCCCATACGGTCATCATAGGGATCAGTGAAGGGTTCTGTGATAAACGTTTTTGCATCAAACCAGAAATAATTCGCAGCGGTATTCCCTACCAGGTTGGCGTGCGAGAGACCGTCGATGTTATCGATGTATAACTTGTCGCGCTTACCTTGCATTTTTAAGATTAATCCCGGCCCAACCGTGATCGCGACGGCGAGTAACATAATTAAACAGGGAGCAATGGCCATCTTGAAATAGGCTGTCCATTGTTTAGTGGATATCATTTTATACAGGCCAACAACACCGAGTACGGCAACCAGAATTTCACCATTGGCTTTGGTCACAATGGCGGCGGCACCGATCAGGCTTGCGATCATTAAATCGCGTTTTTGATCGTGTCTGTACCAGCGGATGATGTAATAGAGGCTTGCAGTGAACAAGCAGTAGAGCAGCGGGTCATTGCCGATCCGTACCGAGTGGATAATTGCCACTGGCCAAAATGCAAAGAGCGCACCGATTACCCAAAGCACTGTTTCCTCTTTAAATGACTTGCATAAACGCGCAAACCAGCCACGCTGTGGTTCCTGTGGTTCCTGTGGTTCCTGTGGTTCCTGTGGTTCCTGTGGTTCCTGTGGTTCCTGTGGTTCCTGTGGTTCCTGTGGTTCCTGTGGTTC
>JAJQJO010000190.1 GCA_021323495.1 Cellvibrio sp.
AACTGGAGCAATCGGCTGCTGCCAGTGCGATTAAACCGGTGTATCGCTGGTTTGAAATTATTGGCAAAAATCCGCTGTTTATTTATGTATTGTCAGGTCTATTGGCGACTACGCTCTATTTGATTCCAATTGGCGGTGAAACTGCCTATGCCGCGCTTTATGGCGCGTTCCGCACTTTTACCGATCCTTATTTTGCATCGCTGCTGTTTGCGCTACTGATGGTGGGCATTTTGTGGTTTGTTGCCTGGGTATTGCATAAGCGCAATATTATTATCAGTTTGTAACGCACTATCGGTTTATAAAAACATTGGCAGCTTATGATGCGACACGATATTTTTTTACAGGTGTTGTTATGAAACAAGCGTTAGTGGGTGCACGCATTTTTACCGGATATGAATTTCTGGACAATCATGCGGTAGTGATCGCAGGTGAAAAAATCATCGAGCTGGTTCCTGCCGCCGGGTTGGATGCTGCGATCCCCCAAATCGAATTGGATGGAGGTGTTATCGCCCCCGGTTTTATTGATTTGCAAGTCAATGGTGGCGGTGGTGCATTTTTTACCAACGATACCAGCGTAAGTGCAATTCAAACCATGTTGGATGGGCATCGTCCCACCGGTACAACCTCGTTGTTGCCGACCTTGATCAGCGATACGCGCGCGGTCCATCAAGCCGGTGTTAAAGCGGTTGCCGATGCCATGGCCGCTGGTATGAAAGGTGTGCTCGGGGTTCATGTTGAAGGTCCCTTTTTTGATATGGCGCGGCGTGGAGCGCACAACGAACGTTTCATTCGCCCAATGGAACAAGCCGATATCGATTGGCTGGTTGCATCATTAAAAAGCCAACACCAATTTAAAGTCATGCTCACCCTCGCGCCCGAACACGCGGCGCCCGGCCAGATCAAACAATTAACCTCGGCCGGTGTAGTAGTGTGCGCCGGACATACGGATGCGCATTACGAATCTGTAGTGAGCGCGCTTAAAGAAGGGCTCTCGGGTTTTACCCACTTATACAATGCGATGCGCCCAACCACCGGCCGTGAGCCGGGCGTAGTCGGTGCCGCGCTCGAAGATGCTAACAGCTGGTGCGGCATTATTATCGATACCTACCATGTGCACGCCGCTTCTGCGCGTATCGCCTATGCGGCAAAACCCAAAGGCAAAATGTATTTGGTGACTGATGCTATGTCTACGGTAGGTTCGCCGGAAAAATCGTTCCAGATTTACGGCGAAACTATTTACGAAAAAGACGGCTGTTTGGTGAACGCCGAAGGCCGTTTGGCGGGCAGTGCAATCGGCATGATTGACGCGGTGCGGTTGAATACCGAATGGGTGGGAGTGGAACTGGGTGAGAGCCTGCGCATGGCTGCACTTTATCCTGCTCAATATATGCAGGTAGATAATTATCTTGGTTGCATTCAAACCGGTTTCCGTGCTGATCTCGTGCATTTTACCGATGATTACCGGGTGACCCACACCTGGGTTGCTGGCGATGGTTTACGACACCATTAGTTTTTAGGTTGGATTACATTTTTCGGTCAATACCACTCACTGGAGTGTTCAATGAAAGTTGTTATTTTGAAAGATGCTGCTGCAGTTGCTAAATACGGCGCAAATATTTTTATTAAACAAATCAGCCGTAAACCTGATTCCGTATTGGGCTTGGCAACTGGCTCAACACCCGTAGCGCTTTACAAAGAATTAATTGAAGCTTACCAAAGTGGGCAGGTCTCTTTTAAGAAAGTAAACAGTTTTAATCTGGATGAATATTTGGGGCTACCATCAACCCACCCCCAAAGTTACCGCTACTTTATGAATCAACAATTGTTTGACCATGTTGATATCGAAAAAGCCAATACCTTTGTCCCACCGGGTGACGCAGAAGATCCGTTCACGGCATGCGCGCTTTATGAAACGGCGATTAAACAAAAAGGTGGAATTGATATCCAATTACTGGGCATCGGGCGCAATGGCCATATCGGTTTTAATGAGCCGTCGTCATCCTTGATGTCGCGCACGCGTATCAAAACCCTGACCCGCGCGACTATCGATGATAACGCGCGTTTTTTTAGTCCCGATGAATACCAGCCGCATTTATCCATCACCATGGGTATAGGTACGATTCTCGAGTCAAAAAAAGTAGTGTTGTTGGCCACGGGTGAAAATAAAGCCGAAGCAATTAAAGCAACCGTAGAAGGTCCACTCACCGCGGCATGCCCAGCTTCAGCATTGCAGTTGCATGAGCAGGTGGTGTTGGTGATTGATGATGCCGCTGCATCGCACTTGGCGGACGTTGACTTTTACAAACATATTGAAGTGGAAAACCAGAAATTACTGGAGCGTTTAGGGCGCGCTTGATTTTCTGGTCCACGCAAAATGAAAGGCCGGCTTGTGTGCAAGCCGGCCTTTTTATTGTCAACGTATTCCAGGCCTGGATCCCGGTTTTGTTGCCCGCTACTACACACCAAAAACATTGCTATGCTGAAAAACCTTGTTCACTAGAGGAATTTCACCTGTGACCCAAAACCAACGTTTCGGTGTACTTCCCTGGATAGTAGCGGTTGGCTTTTTTATGCAAGCGCTGGATATGACCATCCTCAATACGGCACTGCCGACTATGGCGCAGAGTTTGGGTGAGAGCCCACTGCGCATGCAGTCGCTGGTTGTTTCTTACGCGCTTACCGTCGCATTGCTGATCCCGGCATCCGGCTGGTTGGCTGATCGCTTCGGCACCCGGCGGGTTTTCTTTGCTGCCATAGTACTGTTTAGTTTTGGCTCGTTGCTTTGTGCAATATCCTCGTCGCTGAATATGCTGATTTTGTCGCGCATTATCCAGGGGATGGGGGGTGCTTTGCTCTTACCGGTGGGACGGCTGGCGATTTTGCGCTCCGTGCCACGCGACCAATTGCTGCAAGTGTTGAGTTTTGTGGTAATTCCCGGTCTTGTCGGCCCGTTGCTTGGTCCTACACTGGGCGGCTGGTTAGTGGAAGTGGCCAGCTGGCATTGGGTTTTTCTAATCAATATCCCGGTTGGCATTATCGGATGCATCGCCACCTGGCGTTATATGCCCAACCTTAAAGGGGATGCAGGTAAATTTGATCTGCAGGGTTTCGCGCTGATCGGCGGCGCTATGGTACTGGTATCGCTAGCGCTGCAGGGCTTGGGCGAAAAGTCGCTCTCACTGGCAGTGGCCATGTTGTTGCTAGTGGCGGGTCTTGCGCTTTTTGGTGCTTATTGGCTCTATGCTGCGCGCGCACCGCGTCCATTGTTTGGCTTGAACCTGTTTCGCATTCACAGTTTTTCGGTGGGGATTATTGGCAACTTGTTTGCGCGTCTTGGCAGTGGCGGTATGCCGTATTTGTTGCCGCTCTTTTTGCAACTGGCATTGGGGTTCTCCCCCTTGCATGCCGGTATGCTGATGATTCCCACCGCGCTCGGCGCTATGACCTCTAAAGTGTTCGTAAACCGCCTGGTGAAACATTTCGGTTATCAGCGCGTGTTAGTGGTGAATACGTTGATTGTGGGGATGCTGATCGCGTCTTATGCGCTTATCGGCAAGGACACGCCGATCTGGTGGCTGTGTATACAATTTTTTGTGTTCGGGATGTTTAATTCCATCCAGTTTTCGGCGATGAATACTGTCACCTTGAAAGATTTGGGGGACAACGCCGCCAGCAGTGGCAATAGCTTGTTGTCGGTGATGATGCAGTTGTCGGTGAGCCTGGGCGTAGCGATGGCGGCTGCGCTCCTGGCCGCTTTCACCGAAGGCCGGTTACAGCAGGCAACAGTGATCGATGCCTTTCACTCTACCTATGTTTGCATTGGCCTTATCGGCATGGTCGCGGCCAGTATCTTCTTCCAGCTTGATGGCAACAGCCGGATTGGTGAGCCCCGGTCGCCCCCGGCAGACGAGACTTAGGCTTCCGGTTAGCGCTTGGACGGCGCAGGGCAGGTAGAGTCGCGTACGATCAATTGCGGATAAAAACCTTCACTTTCAACGTCGCGATGTGCGCGGATGGTATCAATCAATAATCCGGTTGCACGCTCGGCAATGGTGGTGTTGGGTTGTTGCGCAGTAGTCAGGTTTGGCCAAGCCTGGCGGGAGAAGGGGCTATCCTCAAAGCCGACGATGGATAGTTGTTGCGGTACATCTACGCCCTGGATGCGTGCAGCAAACAAAGTGCCCGCCGCGATTTCGTCGTTACAGGCGAACACAGCAGTCGGTTTCAAGTTGGATGAAAGCAATTGGCGTGTGCGTTTTACACCCGACTCAAACGAGTATTCACCGGGCAGGATTAATTTTTTGTCGAGGGTAATTTTGTTGGCCTTGAGCGCGGCTTTGTAGCCTTCCAAACGCTCACCGCTTGATTTGTGTGCCTCTTCACCGCCCAAAAAGGCGATGGCTTTGTGCCCGAGGTCGATCAGATATTGGGTAATTTTGTAGGCGGCGGTGCGGTCATCAATAAAAATGCAGGGACCTTTTTTATCCGGTGCCTGGGAGCCGGAGAGAATGCGCACAAACGGAATCTTGCGTTTGCCCAGCGCCAATAATACTTCCGGCATTTCTGACATAGGCGGGGTCAATACCAGCCCGCCTACCTGGCTGCGATCGACCATGTTGAGTACTTCGTCAATTATGTCATCGGCTTTGGAGTTGCACGGGTGGATTACCAATTCATAACCCTGGCGCCGGCATTCTCCCAAAATCCCCTTTTGCATATCGATCACATAGTTGCTGTTGGGGTTATCGTAAATAAAACCGATTGATGAAGCCGCGCCGCGCAGCAAGCGCGCTGATAAGTTGGGTTGGTAATTCAGCGCTTTGACCGCCTGCATCACCTTGTCCTGCAATTCCTGGCCGACCGTGCCCTCTTTGTTGATTACCCGCGAGACGGTTTTAAACGAGACACCCGCCAGTTTGGCAACATCCTTGATGGTGGCTTTGGTTTTTGGTGCGTGTTTATCGGCACTGGTTTTCATAATTTATTGGGCTTATCAGGCAATGGGTTATAAGCGGACATAGCAAGCTATTGCTAGGGTAGAGGTTAGGCCATGCAAGCGCAATCATTCACTGTCGCTTCTTTTTATTTTTATCTGTTGTCGTAAAAGTAACCTGCCTGTGTGCGTCCGGGTAACACCGGAGCAAGTTATGTAAAGAATTTTGCGATGCTTAAATCGTCAATGGCAACATTGGTCTATGGTTAAGGAGTGGTCGGTCTGGATGAGGGATACCGTTGGATAAGAAAACTAACACCACAACAATAATGAGGTATCGCTATGAGAACGCATGTTGCACTTCAACTGTTATGTTATTGGTTGGCGCTGGCCTGCTGGTCGGCCCAAGCTCAGGCCCAAGCCCGGCACACGCTGGAGCAACTCTGGATAACGCCTGATTTACCTACACCTGAATCTGTCCTGTATGTGCCACATAAAAAAAATCCCTACTTGTTTGTTGCCTTGATTGATGGCCAGGGTGATGCCGTTGATGGCAAAGGCGGCATCGCAACCCTGACCCCCGATGGGGAGGTACTTGATAAAAACTGGTTTACCGGCCTCAATGCACCCAAGGGCATGGCGATCCATGAAAATCGTTTATATGTGGCTGATATCACCGAGCTAGTGGTGATTGACATCAAAAAACGGGCATTGATTAAAAAAATCCCGGTTCCCGGGGCCGTTTTTTTAAATGATGTCACCGCTAATTCCAGTGGTGTGGTCTTTGTATCAGACACCCGGACGAATAAAGTGCATCGTATCGAGCAGGACGAGGTCAGTGTGCATCTGGAAAATATTGCCAGTGCCAATGGCTTGAAAGTGTTTGGTTCCAACCTGATAGTGGGGGCTGGTCCGGAGTTATTGTTGGTCGGGGCAGATAAAAAACCTTTGACCCTGGCCAAGGGGTTTGCCCAGGGGATTGATGGCGTAGAGATGATCAAACGCGGTGAATTTATCGTCTCTTGTTGGGCCGGGCTGGTGTATTACGTTTACGGTGACGGTAAGATTGAACTGTTGATCGATTCCCAGGCACAAAAAATCAATACTGCCGATATCGGATTTGACGCTAGTACCAAGCGGGTGTTTGTACCCAATTTTTTTAAAAACACGGTCACTGCATATCAGTTAAAATAGCTGCATCTGCAGGTCCTGGATTTTCTGTATTCTAATTCGCGTACCGGGACTCCGGTATTGGATACCCAAAACCTGCGCCACTGCCAGACAGGAATATCTCGTGCATTGTTACCGTAAAAAGCGACCAGTTTTCAGGGCGCGGCAAGGGAGTGCCGTTTGTATCACCACCCTCACTGGATTAATACCGGTAAGGCTTTACTCTCTGCTCAGGGTTAGTTTCTTCATCGCGTGTTTTTTTTCCGCGCTTTCGTGCTTTGCCCAAAGTAAATCCCCGGGCTCCGCTCGCCATCACCTGCATTATTCTTTTAGCCACATATTGCCGGATCAGGTCGCCGCCATTGGCTACATAAATGCGATTGCACAGGATGCTGAAGGTTTTATGTGGTTTGGTGGCGCTAATGGCCTTGCCCGTTACGACGGGTACGGCCTGGTGATTTATCGTCGGGATGATGCCAACCCGCTCAGCCTCAGCAACAACTACGTTAACGATATCCGTTTGGGTAGTGATGGCAGTTTATGGATTGCAACGCGCAATGGCATCAATCGTTACGATGCAAAATCAAATCGCTTCACCCGCTACAGCCTGCCCAAGATGGCCGATGATTTACCCGGCACCGAAGATATTATGGCCATCGAAGAAACAGCCGATGGTCGCCTGTGGTTGACCGCCCGCAGCGGTTTGTACAGTTTTAGCGGCGGTAATGGCGAGTTCCGGCATCATTCATTAGGCGACGAAGATACCCCCGCAGGCGCGGGCTTATTGTGGGCGGTGGTGAAGGATCAGCAAGGGATTTTGTGGGTTAGCCACCAGAACCGCGGCGTCACTCGCTTTGACCCGGCCACAGGCGAACATCGCCGCTATCAGAGCGCGCAGGGACTGACGTTTGATGATATCCGCGAACTCTATGTTGATTCCGCCAATAATCTTTGGGCGGGCAGCTATGGTGCCGGCCTGTTTATGCTGGATAAGGCGCGCGAGCGGTTTATTGCTGTCAAACATGACAATCAGGAAAAAAGCGCGATTGTCTGGTCAGTGTTGGAGGATCGCCAAAAAAACCTGTGGGTTGGCGATGGCAGCGCGGTCTATGTGCGCGCCCCGGGCAGTAAAACCTTTACCCGTTTTGCGTATGACGAAGCGAACACGGCATCGCCGGGCAATTATGTCGTGAACAAATTATTTGAAAATAATGCA
>JAJQJO010000464.1 GCA_021323495.1 Cellvibrio sp.
CAGGCTGCAAATCCTCGCGTCGTCCAAAAGCGGCCTGACGAATAGGTGAGACTACTTTCGGGGATATATAGTGATTAACCCGCTCTGTTGTGGGGGCTTCAAACGTGCGCAACTTATCGGTAATTTTTTGTAAAGCAGAATCAATAATTGGCAGATTCTGCTCCAATTGTGTTTTGGATTTCCCTGCTTCTACTTTTTCAAGATTTTTACCTATCCAATCGCGCTTTTGCGCCAGTGTTTGCCCGATGACCTGTAGTTCCTGTTTGGTAAACATAAGAAACCTTGTGCTTGTAGAGATAAAAAACTTCTTTCAATATAGCCCAAACTTACCGCTTGGCTAGTTGCACCCTTTAACTGTCGAAGGAAATTAGTGTGTCAAATATCGATTTATTTATATCCCGCCTTGAACAATTGGTTGATCGGGTTGAGGCAGTTTTACCCGCCACAATACCTGTTCCGGATTGGTCTGCCAGTGCATTTCGTTGGCGCACCCGGAGCAATGGCCAGGGTTATTTGCAAGCGGTTAAGCACCCGCACCGTATCAGCCTGGATGCCCTCAAAAATATAGAGACGCAAAAAGCGTCTATAGTGCGCAACACCGCCCAATTTGTGGCGGGACGTGAGGCGAACAATGTGCTGCTTACCGGCGCCCGTGGAACAGGTAAATCGACCCTGATCAAGGCGGTCTGGACCGAATTTGCCGGGCAGGGGCTTAAAATTATAGAAGTTGATAAGACTGATCTGCTGCATCTGGCTGATATTGTTGATTTGGTCGGTGAGCGTCCTGAGCGTTTTATCATTTTTTGCGATGATTTATCGTTTGAAGAGGGCGAGATTAGTTATAAAGCATTGAAATCGGTGTTGGATGGATCTATTTCCGCGCCGAGTGCGAATATGTTGTTTTACGCTACCAGCAACCGCCGCCATCTGCTACCGCAGAAAATGCGTGAAAACCTGGATGTGAGTTACGAGGATGGCGAGGTTCGCCCCAATGACGCCATCGAAGAGAAGGTTTCCTTATCCGAGCGCTTTGGCTTGTGGTTAAGTTTTTACCCCTTCTCGCAAGATGATTATCTGGCCGCTGCCAACTATTGGGTGACGCAACTGGGCGGCCAGTGGAATGATCAAGCGGAGTCCGCTGCCTTGCTTTGGCACAGGACCCGTGGTGCGCGCAGTGGCCGTGTGGCCTGGCAGTTTGCCAAGGATTTTGTCGGGCGCGGTTGAGCCAGGGCGCTCGCGGCCGGGCTTGTAACAAATTGCCAAGCCCTGTGTCTGGTAGTCGGTAGCGGTGGCGCTTGGTTGTCATCGGGGGCATTGTGCTGACATCACCTGACAGCGAGCCAACCTAAGCTCCTTTGTCGAAGTTTTATCCAGCTGTACATTAAAGGTCAGGAGTTCATGATGCATACGGGACATTCCATGCTGCGCAAAATCGCTGAATCCAATTTGGATGCATCCGCAATTGCAGATCCGCAATGCGATCTCAAACCCCTCTATAGGTTAATTGCGCGTACGCCCAATTTACGTGAGGGCGACGAAGCCAGTATGCGCCGTGTATTGCGCAATTATTTCCTTGATACCTTTACCACTTACGAATCGCTATTTGAATGCCTCGCCAATGATCAGGCGTTTTACACCAAACCGATTAGTTTGCGTCACCCGCTGATTTTCTATTACGGCCACACAGCAATTACCAATGGCCGAAACCATCCGAAGTAAAGGCCTATCGCGATCAAGTGTGCGCGATGGTGTTGGATTTAATTGAAAATGCACCGCTACAAATGCCGGTGGAATGGAATAATCCCTGGTGGACGATCATCATGGGTGTTGAGCATGAGCGCATTCATTTGGAAACCTCTTCGGTTTTAATTCGTCAACACAAATTGGAATTTGTAAAAAGTTCACCTGAATGGAAACCCAATCGCGTCACCGGTACTGCTCCCCAAAACCAGTTAGTGGCGGTGGCGGCAGGGCAAGTGCATGTGGCAAAAGATAAAACCAATCCATTTTACGGTTGGGATAACGAATATGGTTTCCATGAAGCTGATGTCAATGCTTTTGATGCGGCAAAATTTCTGGTCAGCAATCAGGAATTTTTACAATTTGTGGATGCGGGTGGTTATTTAAATTCCCACAATTGGGAAGAAGAAGGTAAAGGCTGGCTCGTATTTACCAAAGCGCAACATCCAACCTTTTGGGTTAAAAAAACCAATGGCTGGTATTTACGATTAATGACTGAAGAAGTTGTCATGCCTTGGGATTGGCCGGTAGAAGTGAATTATCATGAAGCTAAAGCTTTTTGCAATTGGAAAAAATCCGAAACCGGTATGCCGGTGCGATTACCAACAGAAGATGAGTGGTATCGCCTTTATGATGTTGCTGGGTTGAGCGATGTCACGGAGCAGGTGAGCAATGCAAATCTTCATCTGGATCACGGAGCATCATCTTGCCCGGTAAATCATTTTGCCCAAGGTGAATTTTTTGATGTGGTAGGTAATGTCTGGCAATGGACTGAAACCCCTGTTTATCCCTTTGATGGTTTTGAAGTTCATTCCATCTATGATGACTTCACTACCCCCACCTTCGACGAGCGCCATAACTTAATTAAAGGCGGCTCCTGGATTTCCTGCGGCAATGAAACCCTGCGCTCATCGCGCTATGCATTCCGCCGTCATTTTTTCCAACATGCGGGATTCCGCTATGTTGTTTCCGGAGATATAAAACCTGTGCCCAGCTCTCATTACGAAACCGATAAACTCATGTCTGAATACGCTGAATTCCATTACGGCGATGAATATTTTGGCGTAGCCAATTTTTCCAAAGCTCTGGTTGATCTGGCGATGCCGACCTTAATCGATAAGCCCAAACGCAAAGCACTGGATTTAGGTTGCGCCTCCGGCCGCGCGACATTTGAGTTGGCGAAATATTTCGACCAGGTCACTGGCGTAGATTTTTCCGCGCGTTTTATCACCCAGGGAGTGCAACTCGCCGATGGTGAAACCCTGCGCTACACACTCGCGGACGAAGGCGAACTCGTCTCTTACAAATCACGCTCGCTCGCCGATTTGGGTTTGGCAGAAACCAAAGATAAAGTGGCATTTTCCCAAGGCGATGCCTGCAATCTGAAATCCGTTTTCACTGGTTACGATTTCATCCTCGCTGCCAATTTAATTGATCGTCTCTACAGTCCCGCTAAGTTCCTCAGCGCGATTCACGAACGGTTGAATATCGGCGGAATACTTATGCTCGCATCGCCCTACACCTGGCTCGCCGAGCACACGCCGCGTGAGGAGTGGATTGGTGCATTTAAAAAAGACGGCGAGAGTTTTACTACACTGGATGGATTGCAAGCTCACTTGGGCAAACATTTCCGTTTGGTCAAAGGCCCGGAGGAAGTGCCGTTTGTAATTCGGGAGACCAAACGGAAGTTTCAGCATTCGCTTTCCGAGGTTACGGTCTGGGAGCGGATTCGATGATGAATAAGCTTTGTTCCCTCAGCAAAGGGGCTCGCACCAATCTACGGAGCACTACGTAGGTTGGTGGTGAGCTTGCGAACCCC
>JAJQJO010000191.1 GCA_021323495.1 Cellvibrio sp.
GCATCGTCAGTACCGGAGGCACGAACGTTGGTTAATTGTTTGGCTTTGGTAGGGTTTACTACCAAGTCGTTGTTGCGCGAGTGAATGCCCACTACTTGACCTTCATATACCTCAACACCTGCACCGTAGAACAAGCGGCCGCGCTCTTGCAGCGGGTGCAAGCCGTAGGCAAGGGTTTTGCCCTTCACCATGGAAATCAACACGCCGTTTTGACGCTTGGCCACTTCACCTTCTTTTACCGGGCCATAGTGGTCAAAAATACTGGTCATGATGCCGGAACCGGAGGTCATGGTCAGGAACTGGCCACGGAAACCAATCAAGCCGCGCGACGGGCACAAAAACTCAAGTTTGATCCGGCCTTTACCATCCGGCTCCATGTTGTTCAGCTCGCCTTTACGCAGGCCGAGCTCTTCCATCACTTTACCTTGGTCTTTTTCTTCAACGTCGATAACCACTTGCTCAAATGGTTCGTGGATTACACCATCAACAATTTTTTGTACCACTTCAGGACGCGAAACACCCAGCTCGTAACCTTCGCGACGCATATTTTCAATAAGTACTGACAGATGCAGTTCACCGCGGCCAGATACGATAAATTTGTCCGGAGTTTCACCTTGCTGAACACGCAGTGCCACGTTGGCAATCAGTTCCTGATCCAGGCGGTCTTTGATATTACGGCTGGTCACGTACTTGCCTTCTTTACCGGCAAATGGTGAATCGTTTACCTGGAACGTCATGCTTACGGTTGGTTCGTCGATAGACAGGGCAGGCAGTGCTTCGATGCAATCAGGGCTGCACAGGGTATCGGAGATACCAAGTTTATCCACACCGGTGATACATACGATGTCGCCCGCGTAGGCTTTGTCAGTTTCGATACGTTGCAGACCGTGGTAACCCATTACCTGAAGCACTTTGGCTTTGCGCGTGTTGCCTTCGTGGTCAACAACTACAATTTGCTGGTTGGGCGACAGGCTGCCGCGCGTGATACGGCCGATGCCGATAACGCCCACATAACTGCTGTAGTCCAGCGCAGAGATTTGCATTTGGAATGGGCCGTCCAGGTCAACCTGGGGCGGCTTCACTTTATCGACAATCATTTGGAACAGTGGAGTCATATCGTCCGCAATGTCGTCTGCTGCCAAACCGGCAACACCGTTCAATGCTGAAGCATAAATAATCGGGAAATCGAGTTGCTCTTCAGTCGCACCCAAACGGTCGAACAAATCAAATACCTGGTCAACAACCCACTCCGGGCGGGCGCCCGGGCGGTCAATCTTGTTGATAACCACAATCGGGTTCAGACCTTGTTCGAATGCTTTTGAGGTTACGAAACGGGTTTGCGGCATTGGGCCACCAACGGCGTCCACAATCAGCAATACCGAGTCAACCATCGACAATACGCGCTCTACTTCACCGCCGAAGTCGGCGTGGCCGGGGGTATCCACAATGTTAATGCGGTAGTCGTTCCACTTGATCGCGGTGTTTTTTGCCAGGATGGTGATACCGCGCTCGCGCTCCTGGTCATTGCTATCCATGATCAATTCCGCGCTTTCATCGCGACGGTCGAGGGTGCCGGATTGACGCAATAACTGGTCAACCATAGAGGTTTTACCATGGTCAACGTGAGCGATAATGGCGATATTGCGCAGTTTTTCGATAGCTGATTGATCTGTCACTGTGGGTTTTCTCTTGGGTATGCGCCTGATGTAAGGCAAAAGGGGAAGCGTAAAAAGGCGCGCATTATACCTATGAAGGCGTTGCACGGATATGACTATGAGGGATGAATTGGTGATTTTTTGGGCTGTTTTTGATGCTTCGGTTGGGTTGTTTAGGTATTTGGTTGTTTTCTTCAGCCGATTAACCATCGGTTGTGAGTGCTGCTCATGTACTTGATCGCCATTGCAATCCCTGCCGCGCCATAAAACTGGACTAAAAACACTGCGCTAAACACCAGTAAGCTTGTGCCCAAGCCAGAGACCGGAAAAAACGGTTTTATTGCTTCCAGCGCGGCCAGGTTCTCCAGCGCAATAGTCAGCAGCGGGTGGATAAAAAAGATTGGAAAACTCCATTCCGCCAGCCAGCATAAATGCCGCTGTAACCAAGGCCTGGTTTTTTTGCAACAAATTGTACGTAATCAAAGCGTGTATAAAAAACACGATGAAAGAAAAACCCGGAAATAAATACAAACAAGCCGGTGCCGCCGCGCAATAAGTTTTCCAGCAATGCGGGAAATACTGGTTGCGCGAGGAAGATTGAATGGCCCAGCACAATCATTACAATAGCCAGGCCGCGCAAGTAATCAAATTCAGCGAGTCGCTCCCTCCGTATTATCACCGGTGGGGGATGAAATAGCGCAAGCACTCTTGGGTTCAGGGCGATAAACTCCGACGTTCAACCGTCCGTCCGCTTTTAGGTTGGCGGCATGTAATTGGCTCATCACGCCTTTTTGGCAGTAGAGATAATATTGCTTGCTCATATCCAAGTGCGCGAATTGGTTATTGAGCGAATAAAAGGGAATTGCGCGTACTTCAACATCGGTAAGCCTGAGCGGATTAGCTTCCTGTTCGTCTGGATGGCGAATATCAATCACCACTGCCGGTGCACTCACCTCACCCACCATAGGCACGGACAAATCTGCATCCAGCTCATCGACAATTTCATCAATATTTTGCGCACGCCGCTCGGTAATTGCGCGCTCCAATACTGCCATATCAAATTTGCTTTCTTCGTATTCAACTTTAGGCAATTTCGCGCGTGTGGTTGGATTGACAGAAATCACACCACAATATTCAGGCATGCTTGCAGCAAAACTTTCGGTGCCGATTTTACGCGAAAGATTAATGATATCGCCTTTGTCCATGGTGGCGAGTGGGCGCAGCACTAACATATCTACCGCGCGATCAATAACATTCAAATTGACTAGCGTCTGGCTCGATACCTGGGCAACACTTTCGCCGGTAACCAGCGCAGGAATTTCCAATGATTCTGCGACTCTTTCAGCGGCGCGCAACATCATGCGTTTAAGCGTGACTCCCATGTAAGGATTGTCTACTTTTTCCAGGATTTCTTTCACGACTTCTTCAAAGGGCACGGTGACAAATTTTACCCGGTGCGACGCGCCGTATTTATTCCATAAATAATAGGCCACCTCTTTTACGCCAATTTCGTGCGCGCGTCCGCCAAGATTAAAAAAGCAGTAGTGCGCGCGCAGGCCACGCTTAATGCATAGATAAGTTGAAACTGTCGAATCAAACCCGCCCGAAATTAGCGACAGTACCGGGTCTTGTGCACCCAGTGGAAAACCGCCGATACCCTGGGTCTTGCTGGTCAATACCCAGAGGCGCTCACCTTTGATTTCAAGTGGAACAGTGACCTCCGGTTTGTGCAGGCTGACACCCTTGGCCTCGGAGTTATGCAGTAATCCGCCGCCGACATATTGCTCGATCTCCACCGAAGTAAAAGGATGCTTGCCTACGCGTTTAACCCGCACGCAAAAAGTTTTGCCGGCGATGCCGTCGCGCCAATGGCGCAATGTGTGATGGAAAATGGAATCCAGGTCGCCGACCGGGTAGTCGTGCAGCAGGGCAAAGTTGGCGATTCCCGGAGTGCGTGCCAGTACTTCGGCGACCTGGGCGGTAATCTCGGCATTGGCATTGGGGCAGCGAATTTCGATTTTTTCCCAATCGCGCTGGACATCTATATTTACCCCTAAATTACCAAGCAGCAGACGCAGGTTATCGCGCAATTGTTTGATAAAGCGCTTCCGTACGGGGGTGCTTTTGATGATGATTTCGGAAAAAACTTTAACGACAAAGTGCATAACTGGCTCAGGCGATAATTGCGGGGATGGTAATGCAATGAAAAAGGGCGCAATAAATTGCGCCCAGGCGAACCCGCATTATACCGCCAGAGGCGCGATTTATCGCGCCCTATTTTCGCGGCTGCTGTGCACCGCTATCTGGAGCGGAAAATGAGTTCTTTGATTTTTTGCAGCTTGGGTGATACCACCGGTACGGTCAGCATGGTGCTCACAACTGCCATGATGAGCAGGGCGGTGAAAGTCTCGCTGGTAATGATTTGTTTATCGAGCAGCACGTTGGCGAAGATGATCATAATCAGTGCTTTGGTTTGTAGCAGCCAACCAATAATTGAGGCTTCGCCCTTCTGCCACTTCAGAATCCTGCCGGCGGCATGAACTCCGACCAGTTTTCCCGATACGGAGGCGACCAGTAAAATTGCAGCAGCGATAAACACTGTCGCACCGCCCACTTCCCAATTAGTCCGCAAACCGGTGCTGAGGAAGAATACGGGCATGATGATCATTAGGACAAAATGGCGCAGCTTGTCCATATCCTCCTGATTAAACCACTCGCCATCCATTACGGCGCCCGCAAGAAATGCACCCACCATAAAGTGCAAACCGGCCCAGTCGGCAGCCAAACCGACAATCGCCAGCCAGATAAAACCGGAATACCAGCGGTCTTTTTCCTGAATCGCTACCATCAATTTGCGGAACAGATAAGCGGTAATGGCGAAGCCCAACAAAAACATACCCTGACGCCCAACACGCTCCCAATCCAGCAATATCAGCGCCAACACGCCCCAGATGGCGATGTCGTCGAGACTGGCGTAGCGCAAGATGCGTTGGCCAATCGGCTGGCGCAGGATTTCGAGCTTCTCCATCAGTAAGATCAGGATTGGCAAGGCAGTTACGGCACAGGCCATGCCCACACCAAGGATAAACTGCCAGGTCATGCCTTTCGGACCCATCCAGCCATCACTGAAACCCATGAGAAGCACAGCGGCTCCGCATCCAAAAAGTAATGGAGTGCCTAGTGCCAAACCGGCGGTAATGCTGCTTTCACGCTTGTATTCCCAAGCTTTTTTCAGATCCAGCTCAATGCCGGCAATCCAGACAAAAATCATTACCGCCCACCAGGCGATTCCGTTGAGCGATTTAATAACGTCAGGATTAAAAACAAAGGTGTAATACTCCGGGAATGCCTTACCCAGCACACCCGGGCCAAGCACAATACCCATAATGATTTGCACTACCACTAACGGCGCCCAATAATCGGTTTTGCCGAGCCGCCAAATCAGGTAGGGGATGGTGAAAATGATCACCATGGCGATCAGGAATATTTCGGTTGTTGTCATGTGCATTTTCAAGCCCTTATTTTTTATATACTTTGCATTTCTCATCATCGCTGGCACGACGAGTGGCGCAAACTACAATGATTTTTTGCGCCATTCGATCAAAACCTTATAGATATTCGCTATAGGTATTCAGGCAAAGGCTAACTAGCGCGGCATTATTGGTGTTTAAGATTTCCAGCGGGTTGGTCATAAAAGTGGTGCAATTTGGCGCACGCAGCTGGCACACTAGCGCTCGTTTTATTTGAGACCAAAGGAGTGGCGTAAAAATGATATTTTGTGCTTTTTTTTGGTGCAAAATAGGAATAAGCAGAACCAATTTGGTGCAATGTCTTTTTTTGCAGGTTTGTCTTATTGCTGGAAAGCCTTATTTTTAAACACTTATTGCTATTTTCCTCGAATGGCATATATTTTGCCCCTTTTCTGACACCCTAGTCTTGCCCCGCTCACCGAAATGAGTCGCGAGCCCGGATGAAGTGGGAAAATTTTCAGGTAAACCGCCCCTTATCGGATTGTTTGCCAGCCGCAATAACAACTTTTCATAATCTGTAGCCTTCGGGCTATTACAACTTGGAGGCATTCAATGTCTAAGACTTTAGACCTGATCAAAGAACACGAAGCTCGCTGGATTGATTTGCGCTTCACCGATTTCAAAGGTAAAGAGCAGCATGTAACTTTCCCCTCAAGCGTAGTTAACGACAGCTTCTTCGTTGATGGCAAAATGTTTGACGGTTCATCTATCGCTGGCTGGAAAGGCATTAACGACTCAGACATGATCCTGATGCCGGATGATTCAACTGCTGTTCTGGATCCTTTCTACGACGAAGCCACCATTAACGTTCGTTGTAATATCGTTGAACCTGCAACCATGCAGGGTTACGACCGCGACCCACGTTCTATCGGTTTGCGCGCTGAAGAGTATTTGAAATCAACCGGCTTGGGCGACGTAGCCCTGTTTGGTCCAGAGCCAGAATTCTTCATCTTTGACAGCGTTCATTTCCACTCGGGTATGGGTGGCGCTTTCTACAAGATCAAATCTGAAGAAGCTGCATGGCAGTCAGGTGACGACATCGAAGGCAAGCATGGCCACGCTCCGCGCATCAAGGGGGGTTACTTCCCGGTTGCTCCAATCGATTCTCTGCATGACATCCGTGGCGCTATGTGTAACGCGATGGAAGCAATGGGTCTGGAAATTGAAATCCATCACCATGAAGTTGCTAACGCTGGCCAATGTGAAATCGGCGTAGGCGCTAACACTCTGGTTAAAAAGGCGGACGAAGTACAAATCCTTAAGTACTGCGTACACAACGTTGCTCACCAGTACGGTAAAACCGCTACCTTTATGCCGAAGCCTTTGATCGGTGATAACGGTTCAGGTATGCACGTTCACCAATCTTTCTCCAAGAACGGCAAAAACCAATTCGCTGGCGACGCTTACGCTGGTCTGAGTGAAACTGCTTTGTATTATGTTGGCGGTATCATCAAGCACGCTAAGGCGCTGAATGCTTTCTGTAATGCTTCTACCAACTCTTATAAGCGTTTGGTTCCAGGCTTCGAAGCTCCAGTAATGTTGGCTTATTCTGCACGTAACCGTTCTGCGTCTATCCGCATTCCTTACACTGTTGGTGAAAAAGCCAAGCGTATCGAAACCCGTTTCCCTGATCCAACTGCTAACCCATACCTGTGCTTCGCTTCATTGTTGATGGCGGGTATTGATGGTGTTCTGAACAAGATCCATCCAGGTGAGGCAGCGACTAAAGACCTGTACGATCTGGAGCCGGAAGAGGAAGCAGAAATCCCGCAAGTGTGTTCTTCTCTGGAGGAAGCATTGGCTAACCTGGAAGCGGACCATGACTTCCTGTTGGCTGGCGGTGTGTTCTCCAAAGACTTTATCGATGCATATATCGAGCTGAAGAAACAAGAGATCCAACGTATCAACATGACTCCGCACCCGGTAGAGTTTGAACTCTACTACAGTGTGTAAAGACAGCATGTAAGTCTTGTTGGAGGTTGACCGACTTCATTTGGTTAATCTGTGAAAAAGCCCGCACCGGAAACGGTGCGGGCTTTTTCTTTATGGAGTGCCGGAGTACTCTAGGGAAAACGGATTGAATGAGGGGAAGGTAATGCGTAGTCTGT
>JAJQJO010000192.1 GCA_021323495.1 Cellvibrio sp.
TATCAACGCTCAGTCAAACAGAAATTTTTCACTTCATCGGCAGGCATTGGGCGTGCCCAGTAGTAGCCCTGGGCCTGGGTGCAGCCCAGGCTGCGCAACAGGGCGGCGGTATTGGCATCCTCCACGCCTTCGGCAATAGTTTTTAAACCGAGGCTGGTAGCCATCTGGATAATTGCGCGCACAATTGCAGCATCGCCACTGTGGTCATCCATTTTGCGCACGAATGATTGGTCGATCTTGAGCGCTTCCACTTCAAATTTTTTCAAATAACCGAGATTGGAATAGCCGGTACCAAAATCGTCAATTGATAAATGCACACCTTCACTGCGCAAATGCGCGAGGGTAGTGGCGAGGCGGTCGCTGTCCTCAATCAATAATGATTCGGTGAGTTCCAGTTCCAGATATTGCGGTGGCAATCCGCTGGTGGCGAGTGCACCTAATACAATTGCATCGATATTGCCGCGTTTGAATTGGATCGAGGAAATATTCACCGCGACAGCAAATTGCAAAATTCCTTCATCATACCAACGCTTGGCTTGTGCGCAGGCTTCGGTGATAACCCATTCACCCAATTGGATAATTAATCCGGAGGATTCCGCCAATGGAATAAAGGTCACTGGCGGAATAAAACCCTGGTCCGGATGATTCCAGCGCAGCAGGGCTTCCAATCCACAGACCTGATTGGTGTGTAAATCAATTTTGGGCTGATAATGCAAACTGAATTGATTGTCTTGCAGTGCCTTGCGCATGCCAGAAATTAAACTGATGTGTTCCAGCATATTGCGGTTAATGGCCGGATTAAAAAAGCGGAAGCTATTGCGTCCGGAATCTTTGGAATGATACATCGCAATATCGGCTTTTTTTATCAACGTATCCAGGTCTTCACCGTCTTGCGGCGCAAGGGCTATACCAATCGAGCAAGTACAAAAAATTTCGATATTGCGATAAATATAGTTCTCCGATACCAGTTGTAATATTTCCAGGCTTGCTTGCGACACCTGGTCGGGTGAATTGATATCAGGCATAAAAACAATAAATTCATCGCCACCATAACGGCATACCCGATCCACTTTTTTGGTATAGCTCAATAAACGCAGTGCGACTTCTTTTAAGATCTGGTCACCGGCTTGATGGCCGAGTGAATCATTAATGGGTTTGAGGTTGTCCAGATCAATAAAAATTAAACCTAATAATTGTTGCCGTTCCCGGGCTTTCTGGAAAATGCTGTCAAAATTATTTTGTGCCATTATGCGGTTAGGCAAACCGGTTAATGGATCATGCAACACCATATGTTCGATATGGTTTTTGGCACTTTTAACGCGTTCGTTTTCACGCGCGAGTGCCTCCAATGCGGCACGGTAGTCGTGCGCCAGCATCCAGATCGCAGAACCAATCACCGCCAGTACGATAATAGTGATTATGCCAGTAGCTAAATTGATAGGTTCTATGGTGTTTTGGTAAATGCCGTATTCATTGACGTAGGCATTTAACAGGAGCACCGTTACCATAATCGATAACAAAATAATGAGCAGGCGTTTATTGCCGAGCATGGCCGCAAAAACCAATACCCCGCAGTAACCGAGTAGTGCGTTGTCGCGAATGCCGCTGCCAACCCAGGCCAAATACGACAGCATGAGCGTGAGTGTCCCTAAAAAAATCGTGGCTCCGATAAGTGGGCGTTTTTTATAAATCACCCAGTCCACACTGAGCAAAAAAATACCGGTAGCGAGCAGGACAACGGCATCGCCATATCGACCCAGACTGATGGTGATAATACTCACCAGCAAGAGGGCAATTTGGGTAATGCGCAGGATTTGTATCAGCCGTTTTATTTTTTGTTTGCCGAAATCCTGATAGGCCAGAAACACGTGGCTGGAATGCGTTGGAGTGGACGGTGATTTATTGAGGTCTTGGTTGAGCACGCTAATACCCTGGCGTTAGTGAGTCTGGCTAACCTGCGGGAATTATTCGTATCTCCATAAGTTTGGGCGCATCCAAGTAAGTGAATCCGAGGTCATTATTATGTATAGCCGATTTATACCGGAGTGCTACAGCAGCGATCGAATTATCCGGACATTTTGTCTCTAAACATAAAGAAAACTGCACCCAGAAGGCATAAGCCGGCCCAGAGATAATCCAGCTTGAGTGGTTCCTTCATATAAAACACCGCGAAAGGTACAAACACGCTCAGGGTGATGACCTCTTGCAAAATTTTTAATTGGCCGACGCTCATTACGGTGTAGCCGATGCGGTTGGCGGGTACCTGTAACAGGTATTCAAACAATGCGATGCCCCAGCTAATCAACGCGGCAATGATCCAGGGCTTGTGGTTAAGCTCTTTCAGGTGCGCATACCAGGCAAAGGTCATAAAAATATTGCTGCAAAACAACAGGCCGATGGAAATTAACGAAGCTTGCATAGGCGTCCCCGATTACTCTGTGCGTGTGGTTTGGTCTACTTTTTGTCCGGCAAAATAGGAGCTGATAATGCTTAAAACCCAGCTAGCCAACAAATGGGAAATGTCCGGCATAAAAATACCTTTGGCAGCCTCGGCGGCCATTTGGTCCTGGAGTTGAAAGGCGACGGTGAATAAGTTTTTGAACAACATAACAATAACTATTAAAGCAGGTATTGCAAAAACGCAGCCGCGTACATACCGGCGCAAAAAAAACAGGCCGGCCCCGGGAAAAATGGTCGCCGACAAAATCGCTGCGCGTTTTGCCTGGCTGAATGTCGTCGATGGTTTGCTGGTGTTATTCATGCTTTGAATCACTCATCAATCGAAACAATAAATAAAATAATAAAATAAAATAAAAAATTAACGGAAAATAAAATTGATCGTAGATGGACTCTATTTTTCCGCCACCAATTGCTCCAGGCGATAAAAGCCAGCATCATTTTCACTTAAGTGATCTACCAGCCAGGGTAGGGTTGCTTCCATCGCGCCCCACAATGTCCAGGGAGGATTGATTACTATCATGCCGCTTGAGGTCATGCCATGTTCGGGATTATCCGCTTGCAAACCAAATTCCAGTAACTGGATATTTTTAATGCCGGATTTTTTCAAGGCCAATTCCATTTCATCAATACGTTGGCGCAATACTACTGGATACCAGATCGCATAGGTGCCGGTGGCAAAACGTTTGTGCGCCTGGATCAATTGCTTGATCAAATGTTGGTAGTCATTTTTTACTTCATAGGACGGATCGATCAGTACCAATGCGCGGCGATCCGGTGGCGGTAGCAGCGCCTGCAAGCTGGTAAAACCATCTTCGTGTTCGACCCTGATGCGTTTATCGTCGCGCATGCAGTCACGCAAAAATTGGAAATCTGCCGGATGCAGTTCATGTAAAAATAAACGGTCGATAGGGCGCATCAGCGTTTGCGCAATCAGGGGGGAGCCGGGATACAGCTGCAATTGGCCACCGCCATTGACGGTGCGCACCAGTTCGAGATAGCGCGCAAGTGCAGCGGGCGGTTGTTCGCCCCCCCACAATTGGCCGATGCCATTATCAAATTCGCGATTTTTTTGCGCTTGCGGGCCGTTCAATTTATAGACACCAGCGCCGGCATGGGTATCGATAATACGCAGCGGTTTATCTTTTTGGGTCATGTACTCCAGCATATGGACGAGCACGGTGTGTTTGAGTACATCGGCAAAGTTGCCGGCGTGAAAGCCATGGCGATAGCTGAGCATAGGGAATTCCAACGGGAAATAACGGGGTTAGGATGCAGCGAGGCAGGGTTCGCCCTACCGCAACGAGCCGGATTATAGCGGCCTGCAGGAACAATTACCCGAACAAGATTGTCACAAAATTAGCCTTTTAGCCTTGGGGTTTAGCAGTTAAAGTAGCGCCTGACTCCTCCCCACCAAGAAGAATCCGGAATTGTTGACTTCTGCCTCTCGTTCTACGCGCATATTCGCGCTTTTGTTTGCACTGATGGCTATGCCAATACTGGCAGCGGAGCCTGAGATCGAGCTTGAGGGTGGCACCAAGACCCTGCGTGAAAACATCCTGCAACATCTGACCCTTGCTGATGAGAGCTGCCAAACCCCCTTGTGGCGTTTACATGCATTGCTCGGTGATGCAGAAAATGAAATTGCGCTCGCCGCGCAAGCGCTCGGTTACTACGAACTCGAATACGAAGCCAAATTGCGCAATGATAAAGATTGCTGGGGCCTGGATATAAAACTGACTCCCGGCGATCCGGTGCGGGTGAAAGAATTGCGTATCGAGATCAATGGTGACGGCCGGCTGGACCCAATTTTCCAGAGCCTTTATGACAAGCCCGGCATTGTTGCAGGCAATAAATTACATCACGGCCGCTATGAGACCCTGAAAACACGCTTTGGTACCCTGGCGTCCATCCATGGATATTTTGATGCGGATTTTGAGCACGCACAAATAGCGGTAAACACCACCGAAAAAACAGCGGTGATCGCGTTGGTGTTCAATACCGGCCCCCGCTATCGCATTGGCGAGATTAATCTGGAGCACGATATTTTGCGCGAGGATTTTTTGCGGCGTTATTATAATATTGCCGAGGGCGATTATTACGATTCCGATGAATTGCTTGAATTAAAAAATTTATACAATGCCAGCAATTATTTTTCTGTGGCCAGTGTTGCACCCGATTTGCAATCATTAAAAAATAACCAGGTGCCGATTAATATCCAATTGGAAGCGCGCAAGCGCCATGAATATTCGATGGGTGTCGGGATCGATACCGATACTGGCCCGCGGGTGTTATTGGGATTTGAAGACCGCTATGTTAACGACCGTGGCCACTCGGTTTCCGCCGATCTCAATGCCGCCGAAAAGAAAACCACCGCGCTGCTCGCTTACACTATTCCAATGCGGCGTCCCTCCCATGAATTTTTGCGCTTTTACACCGGCTACGAAAAAGAAATTACCGATACCACCAGCAGTTATAAAGATACCTACGGTAGCAGCTACACTTATTATCACGATAATGAATGGCTGCAAACCTATGCGCTGGATTATGAGCGGGAAGATTCCACTATTGGCACAGAGCCGGAAAAAAGCACCGATTTAATTGTCCCCTCGGTATCTTTCAATCACACCGAAACCGATGGGGTGCCCTATCCCCTGGAGGGCTGGTCGCTGCTGGCAAAGTTATCAGGTTCGCCGCAAAGCCTGGGTTCTGATTTCAGTTTTGTGCAGCTGTACCTGCGTGGAAAATATATCAAAGCGTTTTCCTTCGGGCGCTTTTTATTGCGCTCTGAAATAGGCTCAACCCAGCTGGATGATTTTAGCGATCTGCCAGCTTCGGTGCGATTCTTTGCCGGTGGTGATACCAGTGTGCGCGGTTATGCATATGAATCACTTGGGCCGACAGAAAAAGTCGAAGTAGATGGCGAGATGAAAGACGTGGTGGTTGGCGGTAATAATTTATTGGTTAACAGTATCGAGTACGATTATTTATTTAAAGATACCAAATGGGCGGCGGCGATTTTTTTTGATGCCGGTAACGCGGCAAATGATACTGATATTGAGGTGAAACGCGGCGCCGGTGTTGGTGCGCGTTGGATTTCCCCCATAGGTCCAATCCGCATGGATGTGGCCAAAGCATTGGATGGCGATGAAGGCTGGCGCCTGCATATCACCATGGGGCCGGATTTATAATGGTCATGCAACAATGTTGTACGATGAAATTTTTAGTGGTTAAACACGGCGGTTATAAACACTAATGTTACGTAAACTGCGCAATGTTTTTTTTAGCTTGCTCGCGTTCATATTGGTCCTGCTCGCGAGCCTGAGTGCATTGGTACAAACCGAGGCAGGCAGCCGCTGGGTGGTTAAACGTATTGCCAGCCTGGCCAATATTTCACTCGGTACAATAAACGGTAACCTGCGTACCGGGCTGGATCTGGAATTTATCGATTACGCGGTGGGCGAGCATCACTATCGTGCGGAAGAAGTGTCGTTCCGCTGGAGTCCGGCAACACTGCTCTATAGCGTGGTCACAATCCAATCCCTGCGTGCCAAAATGATTCTGGTGCAGGTTCCCCCGGCGGCGGCCAAAACAGAGCCAGCACCGCCGATCCAATGGCCCGATTTGGGCTTGCCGGTGCGCATTAGCCTGGAACAATTGCGTCTGGGAAATATTGATTATGTGCAGGGCGATACCCGGCTCCATTGGAACAAACTCAGCGGTTCAATCAGCCTGGGTGCGTTTCAGTTGCGCTATCAAAATCTGGCGTTGCAGCATAGCGATTACAGCGTGCATGTCACCGGGGTGAGCGAGTTGGCTTTTCCCTATAAGACTGAAGCTGATGTGCAATGGCAGTGGCAGGCACACTACCAACCACAACCACCTGCGGCCGCGGCGCCTGCACTGATTTATATGGGTGTCACCAAGGTGCAGGGCAGCCTGGAAGATTTGCAATTGCACAGCCAAATCGGCTCGCCAGTGGTATTCACCGCGACTACCCAGGTTAAATTGCTCGATCAACAACTGCAATTTATCGCCGCCCCGCCCATGACCCTCGCTCTGGATTGGCAACAGCAAACCTTGCCCGCACCCTGGTGGATCCCGGACCAACCGGCGCCGGTTACCAGCGGCAAGTTAACCGCGCAGGGCAGTTGGCGTGATTACCAGGTGCAATTATCGGGTGATATCCATTTACCTGACGCACCGGCCCTGGCGGTGAATGCAGCGGCGAATGGTGATCTGGAAAATATCCAGGTTGAGCTGTTACACATCCGCACCTTGCAATTGGCCAATGCACCCGATGCAGCTGCACCGGGGGGCAATTCTCCATTGGTTGCCTCCTCATCCGGCGCGAGCAGCAGTGCGCCAGCTGTTATTGATGCACTGCCTGTCGTTGCTATTGAGGACGCGCGCGGAATTAAATTAACGGGCAATGTGCGCTGGCTGCCGCAGTTGCATTGGCAAATTAATGCAACGGCGGAGCGACTGGATCTTGCCAGCCTGATTGATAATTGGCCGAGCGACATTAACGCCAGTTTCACCACCCGGGGCGGGCGCACAGAAAATATCTGGCATGCGGAAGTGCAGGATTTGCAGCTCGACGGTGAAATTCGCGGCGTAAACCTGCAAGGCAAAGGAGATCTGGTATTTGACGGCAAGGTTTTCCGCACTGATGCGTTAAACCTGATTGTGGGCGCCAACCAATTTCAGGTGAAAGGTTTTGTGGGTGATCAGTTCAATCTGGATTGGAATCTCCATGCACCGCTGCTGCAACAATTGGATGGAAGTATCAGGGGCAGTGTGACCAGTAAAGGCCAGCTCCGCGGTGATTGGAAAAAACCGCATATGACCTTTGCAGCCTCCGCAGAGCAATTTAGCTGGGCCGGTTATGGCGTCGACAAACTGGATTTATCGCTCGCGCCGCGCACGCTGGAATTGCCTCGGGCAAGTGCAACACCAGTCGAAAATAAATCAACTGCACCAGCAACAAATACAGGGCAAACAGCGCTTGCGCCGCAGGGCACAGTGCGCGCTATCAGTGAAGAATTGTTGGATGACCAATACCAATTGGCATTTACTGCAAACCAATTGCGTATTGGGCAGAACCGTTTTAGCAGTATCCAGATCGATGGCTCGGGTTCTATCAACCAACACCAGGTGGAGGCTTTGGTCAAAAGTACCCGTTATGGACGGGCCGATCTTAAATTGGCGGGCAATTTCGATGGCAGCGAGTGGCAAGGAAAATTGCAACAGCTCGCCGTTAAATTAAAAAAAGTGCCGCGTTGGTGGTTGACCTCAAGCAAACCGATTCGCATTGGTGCCGATGCCATACAACTGGGTGACCAGTGTTTAACCACACGCAGCAATTTAACCGCTCAGGTAGAGCGTGCTGATCATGTCGAGCGCGAACAAGTTATCAGTGAGTGGCGGCCCAACCAATCGCCGGTCAACGATACCTATGCATGGCTGGATAATCGTCCCGCGCCTCCGGCGAACCGCGTGGAAAAATATTCGTTGCCGCAACTATGTATACAAGGCGAATGGGCGCGCACCACTGGTGCCAAGGCCGGGTTGCGGATGGATTCCGTACCGCTTCGGCAATTTCTCGCGCTTTTTAAAACCGAAGTGTATTTCGCCGGGGTGATGGATGGCTCACTCAACCTGACCAGCAGCGATTTTTCACTCGCCGGCACTGAAGCCAACGCCTCGATCAGTACGCGCAATGCAGAATTACGGTATCAATACGCGGGCGGCACTACTGAAGTCTATGCCTGGCGCAATTTTGGTGTGCGCGCCAATGTAAAACAGGCACAGCTGAATGCGGATGCCGGCATGGAGTGGGTGGGATACGGCACTATCAATGCCACCAGTCACCTGGATCTGGCGCAGAAAAAAATCAACAGTGGAAACTTGCAGGCCGAATTTTCCAACCTTGCGCCGCTGGAAACACTCTTGCCGTTTGCCAATGATATGAAAGGTGATTTCCGCGCGGATTTAACCGCAGGTGGCACCTTCACCCAGCCTTATGTGTTGGGCAACATAAGTTTGCATAACGGCTCCGCCAATTTACCGCGCCTGGGGTTGGACCTGAACAATGTAGAGCTGGATATTAATTCTACCCAGGCTGGCAACATCAGTTTGATGAGCCAAATGCAATCTGGTGACGGCAAGCTATCGCTGGTGGGCGATATAACCAAACTCGGCACGCCTGACTGGAACCTGCAAGGGTTTGTGAACGGTACGGATTTTAAAGTAATTAATTTGCAGCAATTAAAAGCCAACCTCAGCCCCGATATCAAACTTACCGCCAATCGCGAAGCGGTGCGTTTATCGGGTGATACCGTTATTCCCTGGCTGCGCGCCAATATCAAACGCCTGCCAGATTCTGCTACCCAGGTGTCGAGCGATGCGGTGATTGTCAATGACACCTTTGGCAAAGATGAACCTGAGCCGCCGGTTAAAGTATTCACTAATTTGACTTTGACGCTGGGCGACGATGTGCGTTTCAAAGGCTTTGGTTTAAATAGCAAGCTCACGGGTAAATTGAGTTTGCTTAAAGAATCCCAGCGGCAATTTTTTACCAGTGGTTATGTGAGTGTGGTCGATGGTAGTTACAAAGCCTATGGGCAAACATTGACGATTGATCGCGGCCGCCTGGTGTTCCAGGGGCCCTATGAAAACCCGGGTCTGGATATCCGCGCCTCGCGTATTATTAAAGACGATGATGAAACCCAGGTTGGATTGGAGATCAGCGGCACCTTGCAGCGCCCCGTCGCCCATGTTTTTTCCGTGCCCACCAAATCGGAAAGCCAGGCGATGATGATGCTGGTCACTGGCAAACCGGCCACCGAGGTGACCAAAGCGGACGCTTCCGTGCTGCTGGGCGCGATGAGTGGTTTGGGAGGTGATAGCGATGGCTCTGTCAGTACCGAAATTACACGTATTTTTCGCCTCGACGAATTGGAAATCAAATCCGATGAAGGCATAGAGCAAAGCCAATTGTGGATGGGTAAATATCTCACCCCCAAATTATTGGTGCGCTATGCCGTCGGCATTTTTGATAGCGCATTTAGTTTGGGAATGGAATATCACCTGACCAATCATTTGCGTCTGGAGGCTGAATCCGGTGAAACCCAGAGTGTGGATATCGTCTATAAAATCGAGCGGTGAGAGCGGCTATTTCCAGGCAGGGTAAACTTGGGTTAATTTGCGCGACGGTGTGATTTTTTTTATGTTATTTCTGACGCACCAAATAAAAACCTTTGAGATTAAGTTATGAAAGCCCTGCATCATCTGCGCTTATT